>DATKYX010000058.1:0-6204 GCA_035528255.1 Dehalococcoidales bacterium
GTGGTGGAAGCCCCCAGGGGCACCCTTTTTCACCACTACCAGACCGACGACAACGGCATTCTGACCAAGGTCAACCTGATTGTAGCCACCCAGAACAACTCGGCGGCAATCAACATGTCGGTGGAGAAGGCGGCCAAGGCGCTGATAAAGAATGGGAATGTGCCCGACGGCATCCTCAACATGATTGAGATGGCCTTCCGGGCTTACGACCCCTGTCACGCCTGCGCCACCCATTCCCTGCCGGGCCAGACGCCGCTCGAGGTTAGCGTTTATGATTCTAGTGGAGCCCTGGTTAAGAGCTTGGTAAGAGATTAGCCGGGCGTGAGGTTAAACAATTTGACTATACGGTAGTATTTTCTAGCTAGAAAGATGGAGAAGATGAAGCCGATACTGGTAGTAGATGACGAAGCTATTATGAGGGAGTCCCTCCGGGACTGGTTGACCGACGACGGCTATCAGGTAGAGATTGCTGAGGATGGAGAGGCAGCCCTGAAAGCTATTGCTCGGCAGGACTTTGGCGTTGCCATTCTCGACCTGATGCTGCCGGGGAAGAACGGGATTGAGGTATTTCGTGAGGCTAAAGAAAAGAGCCCGCATCTTAAGGGGATAATTATCACCGCTTTTGCCTCGGTGCCGACGGCGGTGGAGGCGATGAAAGAAGGGGTGGTTGATTATTTATCCAAACCGGTCCAGCTTAACCAGATGGAGGCATTAATCCGTGACGCCCTCGGGCCGGTTCAGGTAGAGGTTAAGCCTAAGGCTACCGTAACCCCGGCTAAAGTTAAACCGCTGACGGTGGAGGTAGAAGAACCGGCACGGGTTGAGGAAGTGATTGATGAAGCCACCGGGAAGGTATATTTACCGCCCTGCCAGATAGCCTGCCCGGTTGGAGAGGATATCCAGCGCACTAATGCTATGATTTCGCTGCTGCCTCTGGATGCCGAGGAAGCTCATAGCCAGATAATTAAAGCAGGCGACGAAATCTATAAAAAGAACCCCTTATTCCCGGTATGCAGCTATATTTGCGGGCTTTGTGAGCGGGAGTGCAATTACAAAGACCACACCGGCGCCATAAGAAGAAAAATGCTCAAGAGATTCGTCAGCGAGTATTATCTTCCCTATCTGGAAACTAAGCCCTCGCTTCCTCTTCCCACCAAAGAAAAAGTGGCTGTTGTCGGCGGGGGGCCGGGGGGATTAATGTGCGCTTATATGCTGGGGCAAAGGGGCTATAAAGTAACTACCCTGGAGAGGACTTCCTGGTTGGGGGGTGCCATGAGATATATCCCTCAATATCGTCTCCCCAGACAGGTTATTGATAGCACTTTAAATAACCTGGTGAGGATTGCTCATATTGATGTTAGATTCGGCGTGGAGATGGGCGAGAAGGGGAACACGTTGGATAGTCTTTACCGTGATGGTTATAAGGCGGTATTTGTTGCCACCGGCACCCACGCGCCACGCCCCCTCACTCTGGAGAGGGAGACGGTGCTGGGGGCCGACCTGGACGGGGTTATCTCCGGTTTGTATCTCCTCTATGACATAAACCAGGGGAAGATTCCGGCCCAGCTCTATCGCCAGCTCTTCCGGCACAAGAAGGTGATAGTAGTGGGTGGCGGTAACGTTGCTTTTGATGTCGCCCGAACCGCCCGGCGGCTGGGGGGAGATGTGTCTATGGTCTGCCTGGAGAACGCGGATAAGTCTTCCAAGGACGGGATTCCGGCCGATGTTGAGGAGATTGAAGGTGCTGTGGAAGAGGGCATTATGATAAATTACAGCCGGGGGGTGGAGGGGATTATCGGGGAGGAGGGAAGATTTAAGGCCATAAAATGCCCCCGCTGTACCTCGGTCTTTGATGAGAAGGGATTTAATCCCAAGTTTGACCGAAATGATGCGGTCTATCTGGAGGGGGATGTGCTGCTGGTTACCATCGGACAGGGTGCTGAGCGGACATTCTTCCGGCAGGAGAACTTGCTGGATGCAGACGGCCGGCTTGATGTCGACCAGCTTACCCTCATGAGCCAGCGCCACAAGGGGGTTTTCATCGGGGGCGATGTGAAGCGGGTGGGCCTTGCTGCCGAGGCGATGAGAGACGGCATAATTGCCGCCGAGTCTATAGACCGCTACCTGAGGGGTAAGGACCTGAGGGTGGGGAGGGAGAAGAACTATGAAGATGCTGCTTTCCCCGAGCACCCGCAATATAAGCCTCAGCCTGAGGTCTTGTGGTCGCCGGCTGAAGATAGGCTGAATTTTAAAACTTTTGAAAAGGGATACAGCCTGGAAGAAGCGGTAGCCGAGGCCAGAAGGTGTCTATGCTGTGGCCCTTGCTCCAGCTGTAAGGCTTGCGTGGTAATGGGGCTTCAGTCTGAGATACCGCAGATTGCGCTCAACCAGGATGTGTGTAGCGGCTGCGGCGTTTGTGTCGCCGTATGTCCTTATGACGCCCTTAAACTTGCCCAAGCCGACGGTGGACGAATGGCCGTTATGGATACTATTAGGTGCAAGCGGTGTGGCCTGTGCATTAGTGCCTGCCCCAGTGGGGCGGTAACTATCAACGATAGCCTGGCGGAAACTATCGCCAGCGGTTACATATTTTTATCATAAGGAGGCAAGTCATGCGAGAAAAGGTAGAACAAGCATTAGCTAAGATAAAACCGGCTTTGCAAGCCGACGGCGGCGACGTCGAGCTGGTGGATGTGGAGGATGGGGTGGTTAAGGTAAAGCTGACAGGAGCCTGCGCTGGTTGCCCGGTAGCCAGCATAACACTGAAACAGGGCATCGAGCGCATACTCAAGGAGCAGATTGCCGAGGTCAAGGAAGTAGTTGCCGTATAAACGCGGCTTTCGGGACTTAACTAATGCCGATATACGAATACGTTTGCGATAAGTGCCGGTTGAAGTTTGAGTTGCTTAAAAGCATGAGCCATTCGGGGGAGGATGCTCCCTGCCCGAAATGCGGAAGTAGTGCTCAGCGAGCGCTTTCATCATTCGCCAGAAGCTCTGACGGTTCGGAGCCTTCAGGGAACGGAAGCTCTTGCGGCACTTGTAGCTCCAGCTCCTGTAGCTCCTGTTCTCTATAAACGTAAGGGAGGCGAATGAGAAAGCCGGATACGCAGTTTTCCTGCAATTCCTGCGGTAAAATTGCCGAGGGTCTTCCCGGGACGGCGCCCTGCGAGGCGCTCCAGGGCTGGTTGACCGTCTCTTCCTGGGAGGGGCCGGGGGTGGTGGAGCACTATAACTTCTGTTCGTTTAGCTGCCTCGAAGCTTGGGCTGACGCCCAGGTGCCCAGAGTGCCCGAGGTATTCCTGGATTCCTTTAAAGAAGATAAGAGTAAATAGATAAATATGAATACGCTGGTTCTGGGAATGGGTAACACCATTCTCACCGACGACGGGGTTGGCATCGAGATTGCCCGCCTGCTCAAGGAGAGGAAGCCTGAATTAGAGGTAGTGGAGACCAGCGAGGCTGGGCTCGCCCTTCTTGACTTTGTCGTGGGCTACGACAGGCTCATCATCGTCGATTCGATAAAGACGGAGGAAGGAGAGCCTGGAGAGTTATATAAGCTGGAGATGGGGGCGATGAAGCCCACCTCTCATCTCACTTCGTTGCACGGCGTGGATATTGCCACTGCCTTCGAGCTCGGGCGGAAGCTGGGCTACCATATGCCCCGGCAGGTGAGTATATACGCCGTGGAGGTTAAGGATAATACCTCATTCGGTGAGGAGTGCACCGAGGAGGTCGGGGGGAAGATACCACTCATCACTGAGCAAATAATAGGGGAGGAAAAGCTGTGACGCAAACTGTGACGGAAAAAACTGCGAAGGAAACCAAGACGGGATTTAAACCTAAGATTATAGTTTTCTGCTGCAACTGGTGTTCCTATGCCGGCGCCGATTTGGCGGGTACTTCCAGGCTCAAGATCAACCCCAATTTCAGGGTCATCCGCACCATGTGCTCGGGCAGGGTGGAGCCTTCCTTCGTCTTCCACGCCTTTGCCAAGGGAGCCGACGGTGTGATGATAGCCGGCTGCCATCCCGGTGACTGCCACTACAGCACGGGTAACTATAAGGCGAGACGCCGCATAATGCTGCTCCAGAAAACGCTTCCCCAACTTGGGATAGAGCCGGAGAGATTAAGACTGGAATGGATTTCCGCCTCCGAAGGAACCAAGTTCAAGAATACGATTAACGAGTTCGTCGACGAGGTCACAGCGCTGGGCCCCCTCCACAATAAAAATTAATAGTCCTTCCCCTAAAGGCAGACGATGCTGACCAAACTAGGGAGATTGGCGAGAATAAGCGTGCGTGGGGTGGTGCAGGGCGTCGGCTTCAGACCCTTTATCTACCGCTTAGCCCACGATTATGACCTGAAAGGCTGGGTGCGCAATACCTCGGGGAATGTGGAGATAGAGGTGGAGGGAGACGAGGCTAGGCTTAACCGTTTTATCCAAGACCTTGAGAGCCAAGCCCCGCCCATGTCGCGCATCGAGAATGTCGAAGTCAGCTTTGCTGTTCCCAAAGGCTATAGCGATTTCAGCATTAAAGAAAGCCTGAGCCGCGAGGGTCATTACCAGCTGGTTTCGCCCGATATCGCCACCTGCCCCGACTGTAAGCAAGAGATTTTTTCCTCTACAGACCGCCGTTACGGCTACGCTTTTACCAACTGCACCAACTGCGGGCCGAGATTTACCATCATCAAGGATATCCCCTACGACCGCCCCAAGACCACGATGCGGTCGTTTAAGATGTGCCCGCTTTGCCAGCGTGAGTACGACGACCCGCTGGACAGGCGCTTTCACGCCCAGCCCAACGCCTGTCCCGTCTGCGGGCCGAGTTTAGAGCTGGTTAATAGCGAGGGTAAGCCTTTCGAGTGCACCGACGTAATCAAGGCAGCCGGACAATTGCTCAAAGAGGGCAAAATCCTGGCGGTTAAGGGGTTGGGGGGATTTCAGCTTGCCTGCGACGCCACCAGCGATGGTGCCGTCAACTCCCTGAGGAATCGAAAGAGACGCCCGTCGAAACCTTTTGCGGTGATGATGGGCACAATAAAAGATATCGAAAAACACTGCCTCGTCTCCCCCGAAGAGCGGGAGCTGCTCGAATCGCCCCAGGCGCCCATCGTGCTTTCGCACTGGAAACAAGGCTCGGATATAGCTAAGACGATAGCTCCCAGGCTAAAATACCTGGGGGTGATGCTGCCCTATACGCCTTTGCACCACCTTCTACTCAAAGAGGTCGGGCTGCCGCTGGTAATGACCAGCGGAAATTTGAGCGAAGAGCCCATCGCTAAAGATAACGACGAAGCTCTGAGAAGACTAAAGGGCATCGCCGACTATTTCCTGATGCATAACCGCGATATCTACGCCCGCTACGACGACAGCGTCTATATGGTCGAGGAGGGCAAGGCGCGGGCGCTGAGGCGGGCGCGGGGCTATGCCCCCTACCCCATCTTTCTGCCCTTTAAGTTGAAGCAGATTCTGGCCTGCGGCGCCGAGGATAAAAATACCTTTTGCCTGACCAGGGACGAGCACGCCTTTTTGAGCCAGCACATCGTCGACATGGAGAACTAGGAGACGCTGGTACACTTCGAGGATACCATCGGGCTCTATAAAAAGCTTTTCCGTGTCGAGCCCGAGATTATCGCCTACGATATGCACCCCGAATACCTGGCGACCAAATACGCTCTTGAGCTGGGCACGAGTGCCGGTCTGCCACTGGTGCCGGTGCAGCACCACCACGCCCATATCGTGAGCTGTATGGTGGAAAACAATGTCAGCGAGCCGGTTATTGGGGTGGCTTTCGACGGCACGGGCTACGGCAGCGACGGCACTATATGGGGTGGGGAGTTTTTGGTGGCCGAC
Organism: Dehalococcoidales bacterium; assembly: GCA_035528255.1. Classification (GTDB taxonomy): domain Bacteria; phylum Chloroflexota; class Dehalococcoidia; order Dehalococcoidales; family BS750m-G39; genus E44-bin88. The sequence goes on from DATKYX010000058.1 coordinate 5,857, forward strand.
TGGAAGGGTTTTAGGCGGGTGGGGCACTTTGAATACGTGCCATTGGTAGGGGGTGCACTGGCAATACGAAAGCCCTACCGGATGGCGCTGAGCTATCTCTACACCCTGCTGGGCGAGGACTTTTCTCTGGAAGGGCTGCCGCTCGGCGCAATCAATCCCGATGAACTTTCGATAATAAAGCAGCAGCTAAAAAGGAAGATAAACTCTCCTTTGACCTCGAGCGCGGGGCGGCTCTTCGACGCCGTCTCGGCACTGGTGGGGGTGAGGGGGGAGATAGACTACGAGGCGCAGGCGGCTATCGAGCTGGAGATGTTAGCCGCCGACGCGGTAGATGATGCAAAAGCCTAT
>DATKYX010000059.1:0-2138 GCA_035528255.1 Dehalococcoidales bacterium
GCTCCCAGCGTGATGGATACCTGCGCGGAGGCTATGTTGGGCATCATCATCGGGATTAGGAAGGGGCTGACCCTGTCGGCGCCCTTCTCCAACAGGACCTTGGTCTGTTCGAACAGGGTGGTCAAGCCGCCGATGCCGCTGCCGATTACGATGCCGATTTCGTCTTTGTTGCTATCGTCTATCTTTAAATCCGCCTGTTCGGTTGCCTCAAGGCTGGCGGCTACCGCCATTTGAGAAAAGCGGTCGTTGCGGCGGGCATCCTTGGGGTTCATATAGTCGGTGGCTTTAAAGCCCTTTACCTCGCCGGCAATCTTGGTCTCGAAGCCCTCGGTGTCGAAAAGGGTAATGCGGTCTACCCCTGACCTGCCGGCGGCAAGTGCAGCCCAGGTGTCGGTGGCATTCAGCCCGAGGGGGCAGATAACCCCCATGCCTGTAATTACGACCCTGTTATCTAAAGTTGACATAATATTAAAAGAAAAAAAGTTTTGACTAGCTAGTTTTACCATAAATCAGACTTATCTGCAAGAAAAGCTTATATTTGACCAGCGTGAAACCAGGCAATATAATTTTATACAGATGGTTAGAAGTTCGGAAGCGATCAGCATTACCCTGGATACAGTGGGCTGTAAGCTCAACCAGGCGGAGACTCAACTCTTCGCCCGGCAGTTTGCCCGCGCGGGCTATCGAGTAGTATCGGCGGATAACGGGGCCGATGTCTACATTCTCAATACCTGCACCGTTACCCATGTCGCCGACGGCAAGTGCCGCCGGCTGCTGAATCAAGCCCGCCGCCGCAACCCCGACGCCCTGGTGGTGGCTGTCGGCTGTTACGTGGAGCGCGCCCGCCAGGATTTGGCTCAGCTCGATGGCGTTGACCTTGTCCTGGATAACAGCCAGAAAATGAACCTGGTGCCTCTGCTTGAGGAGTCGGGGTATTTGAGCCGTCCCTCCGCCGGGGCAGCTTCAACTAACGCCGATTTCAGGACCCGCGCCTTCGTCAGGGTTCAGGACGGTTGTAATAACTTCTGCTCCTACTGCATTGTGCCCCTGGTGCGGGGTAGGGAGAAGAGCCTGCCCGTTGGGCGGGTTATCGACGAGGTCAAACAACGCGTCGCCGATGGCGATAGAGAGGTGGTGCTCACCGGCACCGAAATCGGCGCCTATAGCGATGAAGGCATCGGGTTGGCGGGGCTGCTAAGGCGTATCTTGGAGGAGACCGAGATTTCCCGGTTGAGGCTCTCTTCTCTTCAACCGCAGGAAATTACCGCTGAGCTTATGGAACTATGGGATGACGAGCGGCTTTGCCGCCATTTTCACCTCTCGCTGCAGAGCGGTAGCGCCGCCGTGCTCGGGCGGATGGGGCGGCGCTATAGCGCCGCCGACTATAAACGGGCGGTGGACTTAATCAGGGAGGTTGTGCCCGGCGCGGCTATCACCACCGATGTTATCGTCGGCTTTCCCGGCGAGACCGAGGCTGAGTTTGAGGAGAGCTATAATTTTGCCAGGCAAAGGCGCTTTGCCCGTATCCACGTCTTTCCGTACTCACCGCGTCCGGGGACAAAAGCGGCGGCTATGCCCGCTAAGGTGGACGATAAGACCAAGCAGGAGCGCAGCCGCCGGATGCGGGCTCTGGGCAGGCAGGGTGTCCGCAATTTCCGGCGTCAGTTTCTGGGCAAGACGGTGATGGTGCTCTGGGAGAAGCAGAACTGCGGCGTCTGGTCGGGCCTCACCGACAACTACATCAGGGTATTTACCAAGAGCGATAAGGATTTAACCAATCAACTCCTGCCGGTGAAGCTGGTCTAGCTCACCTCCACCCCCAGCACCACCGAGGTCTCAATCTGGCGCTGGGAGATGTCCCAGTATGTTTTTAGCAGCTCGTCTTTATCTGTCTGTAGCTTAAAGCCGTGCTTCTCGTAAAAATCAATCGCCCAGTCGGCGTCGGCCCAGGTGCCCACTAGGAGGCGGGGGGTGGTGACCAGCCGTTTCATGTAATCAAGCAGCCGGCTGCTTATTCCCTGTCGCTGCCACCGGGGTAAAACGTAGGCGTGGCGGATAAGGGTGGTGTCCTTAATCGGTTCCACCCCCATAATCCCCACCAGCTCCCCGTTCGCCTCCCAGCCGAAGAAGGTTACTCG
>DATKYX010000060.1:0-9008 GCA_035528255.1 Dehalococcoidales bacterium
CTATCGACCAGACCTTTATCATCTCGTCGCGAAAAGCCGAAGACTTCTGCCGGGCGATTAAGAAAGCCAGGGGTTAAGGACCCGACTACGAAGCTCCCCAGAAGCACGGAGAGCCAAAATAGAGGGGTTTCGGGGGGCAATACCCCCCTTGATATATGCAGGGAAAATCCCCCTTAATCCCCCTTTTTCAAAGGGGGAAAGGAGAGTTTAAGGCGGAACTTTTAAGTCCCACCCGACCCACCCTAAAGAGCTCCGCTCCTTAACTTGGGGTATCACACCCCCCCTCGCCATAAATCGGGGTGGGGAGAGAAATATATAGAGGTGACACCTCTGTAGGGTGGGATTTGGTGTGGGAAGCAAGACCCGGGAGGGGCGAACTAAATAGGGGAAGATTGGGGTTTTAATATATGCCGACCAAGCGCGATTACTACGAAATCCTCGGCGTCGAGCGGGACGCCACCGACGAGGAGCTAAAGAAAGCCTTCCGCCGGCTTGCCTTTAAGTATCACCCCGACCACAACCACGAAGACCTGGCCGGGGAGAAGTTCAAGGAGGTCAACGAAGCCTACCAGGTGCTCTGCGACCCCGATAAGCGCGCCGCCTACGACCGCTACGGGCACAGCGGCGCCGAGGGGCTCTTCGGGCAGGGCTTCGAGGGCTTCGATTTCGGCGGCTTCGGCGGCATCTTTAACGCCTTCTTCGGCGGGGGAGCCGCCGCCAGCCGCCAGGCCGCACAGCGGGGCGCCGACCTGCGCTACGGAATAACCCTCACCTTCGAGGAAGCCGCCCTGAGCTGTGAGAAGAAGGTATCCATAACGCGCATCGAGAACTGCCAGACGTGCCATGGCACGGGCAGCCAGCCGGGCAGCCAGCCCAGCCGATGTCCCAACTGCAACGGGAGCGGACAGATACGCCGCGTCCAACAGAGCGTCTTCGGGCGTTTCGCCCAGACCGCCACCTGTCCCCAGTGCCGCGGCGAGGGCCAGATTATCACCGACCCCTGCCCCCGCTGCCGGGGCAGCGGCAGGGAGCGGCACAGGCGCCAGATTACGATTAAAATACCCGCCGGGGTGGATAACGGCTCCCAGATACGCCACAGGGGCGAGGGGGAGGCGGGGACGAAGGGCGGGGCGGCGGGCGACCTTTATATCGCCATAGCGGTTAAGGAGCACGAGTTCTTCAGCCGCTACCGCGACGACCTGCTCTACGAGCTGCCCGTTAATTTCACCCAGGCAGCCCTGGGCGCCGAGGTTGAGGTGCCCACGCTGGACGGCGACGCCAGGCTCAAGATTCCCGCGGGCAGCCAGACGGGGGAGGTCTTTAAGCTCAAAGGAAGGGGCATCGCCCACCTGCGGGGCGGGGGGAACGGCGACCTGCTGGTGACGCTTTTCGTAGCCACGCCCGATTCGCTGACCTCCGAGCAGAAAAAGCTGCTCATGGAGCTGGACGAGAGCCTGGGACGGAATAACATGCCCAAGCCTAAAAAATGGCGGGGGTTTTCCAAGCCGGAATACTAGAGAAGCCTTAGTGGCGGAAGAGGGAGAACAGCCGCCAGCGCCGACCCATCAGCTCGTGGCGGGCTTCGGCTTCCATCAGCTCCAGCGACGCCTGGCGGGGGTCGAGTCCTTCGTAGAGAACCCGGTAAATCTTCTCGGTTATGGGCATCTCCAGCTCCAACTGCTTAGCCAGCTTGTGGGCGACGACGGTGGTGCTTACACCCTCAGCCACGCCGCTCATCGATTTGAGTATTTCGTCAAGCTTGCGTCCCTTGGTCAGTTCCACGCCGACATGGTGGTTGCGGCTCAAGGGGCTGGAGCAGGTGGTGATGAGGTCGCCTAAGCCCGTCAGCCCGGAAAAGGTGAGGGGATTGGCGCCCAGGGCAACGCCCAGCGCCGTCATCTCGGTAAGCCCGCGGGTAATCAGCGCCGCCTTGGCGTTGTCGCCGAAACCCAGACCGTCGGCGATACCCGCGCCTAAAGCAATAATGTTCTTGAGCGCGCCGCCCAGCTCGACGCCGATGACATCGCTGTTGGTATAGAGGCAAATACTGGGGTTGCTGAGCATCTTTTGCGCCTTGCGGGCGATAAGCTCGTTCCACGCCGCCACCACCGCCACCGCGGGTAAGCCCTGGAGAATCTCGGCGGAAAGATTGGGGCCGGAGTAGACGCAGATATTGGGCCAGAAGCCGGGGCTTATCTCATCGGCTATGACCTGGGACATGCGCTTGTTGCTGCTAATCTCCAGGCCTTTAGCCGCGCTCACCACCAGCACCGAGCTCTTGAGGTAGGCGGAGACGGCTTTTATGTTGTCGCGCATACTCTGGGAGGGGACGGCCAGAATGATGGCGTCGGCGTCTTCCAGGACTTCGGGCAGCGAGGTCATAATCGAGAGCCTGGGGGGGAGGGTGATAGCGGAGACGGCTTCGGCGTGATGTTGGCCTTTTTGCAGCTTCGAGCATTCCTGCTCGGTGCGCGCCCAGAGCCTGACGTCTATATCATTACGCGCCAGCACCACCCCCAGGGTCACTCCCCAGGTGGTGGTACCTATTACGGCAACCCCGGCCATACCCTATCTTGCCCCTCTGGTGACGTCGGGGGGAGGTAAAACCACACCGTCAGCCTTATCGCCGAGCCGTCGTTCTTTGCCCGACATCAGGCGGCGGATATTATCGCGGTGCATGACAAAGATTATTATTCCCCCCACCACGGCGTAGAAAAGGTATTCCACGGGGAAGCCGTTGAGAATGGTCAGCGGGACTAATATGGCGTAGCTGCCTACCGCCCCGGCAAGGGAGCCCAGCGAGACGAAGCGGGTTGAGAGGGCACCGATAATCAAGACCTCGCCGCCGAACAGCGCCGCCACCGGACAGAGGGCGATCAGGCCGCCGAAGAAGGTGGCCACGCCCCGCCCCCCTTTAAATTTCAGGAAGATCGGCCAGATGTGGCCGGTTACCGCCGCCAGCGCCGCCAGTACCTGGGCGCTGGTGAGTAACCACCAGAGACTCGTGTCGCCGACGAGAAGGTATTCGCCGCCGACGATGAGGCCGGCGATAACCACCGCCAGCGCACCCTTGCATATATCCAGGACGGCTACGAGCAGCCCCCACTTGCGGCCCGCCGTGCGGAAGACGTTGGTTGCCCCCGTCTTGCCGCTGCCCTGAGTCCTGATGTCCACCTTTCCCTGCCGCCGTCCCAGGAGGTAGCCGATAGGAATGGAGCCCAGCAGGTAACCGATGATGGCTACCGATATAAGCTTGATGATTATAACTGTCACTGTTCACCTCGGGCCTTGAAGACGAAGCGCAGTGGCGTGCCGTCGAAGCCGAACGCCTGGCGCAGCTTGTTTTCCAGGTAGTGCCGGTAGGAGAAGTGGATGAGGGTGGGGTCGTTGACGAAGAAGACGAAGGTGGGGGGATTGACTTCGGCCTGGGTGGCGTAGAGAATCTTGAGCTGTTTCTTGCCCTTCCGGGGCAGGTTATGCGCCGCCACCGCCTGTTGCACCACCGTGTTGACCTTGGTGGTGGGTATGCGTTTCTGCCTTTCCTCATAGACCTCGAACGCCTGGGGCATGACTCTATCCACGCCCTCGCCGAACTTGGCCGAGATATAGACCACGGGCGCATAGCTCATGAACTTGAGCTTTTTCCCTATATAGCGATTAGTTTCATCCATATCCTGTTTTACCGCCAGGTCCCATTTATTGACGACCAGTACAATCCCCTTAGCCGCCTGCTGGATGTAACCAGCAATATGCTGATCCTGAGAGGTTAGCAGTTCGGTGGCGTCGAGGACGAGTAGAGCTACATCGGCTTCGTCAATAGCCCGCAGGGCCCTCATTACGCTGTAGCGCTCTACTCCCCTGCCCCACCGACCCCGTCGCCGAATTCCAGCGGTATCAATAAGTATCACATTTTGACCACCAAAGTCAAGTAGGGTATTGGTGGCATCGTGGGTGGTTCCGGGGATTTTATCGACGATTGCCCGCTCTTCGCCGAGGAGGCTGTTGAGCAGCGTGGACTTGCCCACGTTGGGCCGTCCCACGATAGCCAGCTTCATCATCGCGTCGCCCGTTTCGGGCTCTTCGGGGGCGGGGAGGAGGGCGACGACCCTGTCCAAAAGCCCGGCGGTGCCCCGCCCGTGATAGGCGGAGATAGCCAGCGGCTCGCCCAGACCCATCTCGTAGAATTCGACGGCCTGGCTTTCCCGCTTGGGGTTATCCGATTTGTTCGCCGCCAGTATCATGGGCTTATCGGAGCGGCGCAGCATCCCGGCAATCTCCAGGTCGGCGGGCACGATACCGGCATCGCTGTCGACGAGGAAGATGATGACGTCGGCTTCGGTGATGGCGATATCAACCTGTTCCTTGACGCCGAGAGAGATGGCCGAGCTGGGTTGCACCTCCAGGCCGCCGGTATCTACCAGCGTGAAGCCGGTATCCTGCCAGTTAATATCGGCGAAGACGCGGTCGCGCGTCGTGCCGGGCATATCGGCCACGATGGATATTCTTTTACCCGCCAGGCGGTTTAAGAGCGTGGACTTGCCCACGTTCTGCCGCCCGACGATGGCTACGATTGGTTTAGGCATATGTTATAAACTCCATAACGCACCCGATAGCTCTGCCTCTCTTTTGATAAAAGGGGGAAGGGACTCCCTAAAGGGCTGTCGCCCCTTTTAATCCTCCTAGCGGGCGGGGGCGAGGTCAACCACCGACAGCCGCTTTAGAAGAGACGCTTCTTTCCGGGGGGCGGCGGGTGGGGCTTGGTCTCTTCCTCAAGAGTAGCCCGCTTCGCCGGCAGCGCCTTGGCGAACTTGACGCTGGGGGGCTCAATCTCGGTCCTGGCCACCCGCCTCAGCTCGGCGATATTATCCCGGAAGTTCTGAATGAAGGCGTTGTACTCTTCCACCAGGCGGTTGTACTGGTCGATAAGCTCCACAGGCAGCGGCATAGCCTGCGCCACCTCGCAAAACTGCTCTATGAATTCGTAGTAGTGGCTGTTTATCAGCCAGAGCTCGCTCTGGTAGGTGCGCAGGTAGAGGATAAAGCGCCGCGTCCTGATGTCGCTTTCCACCCGGTCGATGAAACTGTCGCACCAGGTATTGAAAATGCGCTGCGCCACCTCGGTTTCCCGCGCCCAGCCCCAGACCCGAGCGTTGTCGCTGGTGAGCAGGCTGCGGATAATGGCGAAGATGGACAGCGCGGAATCGCCGGTGAAGCGGCGGTTAAAGTATCCCGACAGCTGTTTGAGCCTGATCGAGGCGCGTTCCACCGCCCTCTCCCGGGCAATCGTTATCGCCGCCACCATGCCGATAATGAGGATTGCCACCAATATCGCCGCCAGGAGTAACAGCGGCCATTCGTAGTAATAGCCGGCGATAGCCAGGCCGGTAATGAGAATCGGGCACCAGCCCCATCTTATTATTGTCGAAAAAATATACATAGCTGCCTCCTTTTTAGCCCCCTAACGATAATAGCCCGCCAGCGGTATCTCCAGGCCGCCCAGCAGCACCGCCAGCAGCGCCTTCTGGGCGTGTAGCCTGTTTTCCGCCTGGTCGAAGACCACCGAGCGCGCGCCGTCGATAACCTCGTCGCTTACTTCCTCGCCGCGGTGAGCCGGCAGGTCGTGCATGAATATGGCGTCTTTTTTAGCTAAAGAGAATAAGGTGGCATCCACCCGGTATCCGGCGAACGCCTTGCGCCTCTTTTTCGCCTCGTCTTCCTGACCCATGCTGGCCCAGACATCGGTATAGACGATATCGGCTCCTTCCACTGCCAGCCGAGGCTGGCCGATGCAGACTATGTCGCCGTCGGCGCTACCCTGAGCCAGGCTGAGCGTCTCCTCGTCGATAGTATAGGCCGGGGGAGAGGCGATGCGGAAATTCATCCCGGTGAGCGCCGCCGCCAGCATGAGGCTGCGCGCCACGTTGTTGCCGTCGCCGACAAAAGCCAGCGTCAGGCCCTGGAGCTCACCCTTTTTCTCGGTGATGGTGAGCAGGTCGGCCAGAGCCTGGCAGGGGTGCTCCCAGTCGGAGAGGGCGTTTATCACCGGCACCGCCGAGTATTCGGCCAGCACCTCCAGTGCCCGGTGGGAAAAGGTGCGGGCGGCGACGGCATCCACATAGCGGCTGAGCACGCGTGCCACGTCAGGCACCGATTCCCTGCCCCCCAGCCCCACCTCGGCCGGAGAGAGGTAAATCGCCTCCCCGCCCAGCTGGCGCATGGCCAGCTCGAAGCTGACGCGCGTCCTGAGCGAGGGTTTTTCGAACATTATCGCCAGCGATTTGCCGCTGAGCATGTCGAGCCAGCCCTGAGCCTTGAGGCTTATGGCGTCCGATATAAGCAGGCGAATGTCCTCGCCGCCGAGGTCGGTTATGGATAGCAGGTCTTTGCCCTTCATGACCTAAAGTATAGCACGAAACGGGAAATATTCAATAATGATTTCAGGCGTGAAAATAAGGAAAATCCCCCTTAATCCCCCTTTACGAAAGGTAACTATCCCTTGACAACAAGTAACCAAGTGTGCTATAATACGTATATGTTAATGGGGGTAGCCACGGTAAATCAGAGCCGACAGCCATGTCGATTTGCTCACCGTCCCGTGTGGTGCTCTGACCGTAATCGGGGTCTGGCTACCCCCTACAAAGAGGTGAATTATGAAACGATACACAATCAACAATTTCAACCAAGACTTCCCCGGCGATGATGCCTGTCTAGAGTGGCTCAAAAGCTCTCAATATCCCGATGGTGTCTTATGCTCACAATGCAAGCGGATTACCAAGCACCACCGAGTAAGAGGGCGTTCTAGCTATGCCTGTGATAGGTGTGGCAATCATATCTACCCTATGGCTGGCACTATCTTTGAGAAATCCACAACCTCATTACATCACTGGTTCTATGCTATCTATCTTATGAGTGCTACTAGGTGTGGTATATCGGCTAAACAACTAGAGCGTGAACTAGGGGTTACTTATAAGACAGCTTGGCGAATGGCTAGGGAAATCCGCTTAAAGCTGATGATACAGACCAATACACTCATTGGTAATCCCGCAGAAGTTGAAATGGACGAGACATATATGGGCGGTAAGGCTAAGAATATGCACAAGGCCAAGCGTGACCGCATTGGTGGACGCGGCACGGCTGGTAAGGTGGCTGTATTCGGTGCTGTCGAGCGAAAGGGTCAAGTGATAGCGGTGACAGTCCCTAACGTGGATAGGGTTACACTTTTGCCCCAAGTTCGGAAATACGTCCCTCCGGCGTCAATCATATACACTGACGAAATGTCCGCCTATGACCCGCTAATACAGAACGGCTACAATCACCACAGGGTTAACCACTCGGAGCGGGTCTATGTAAGCGGGAATGTCCACACTAACACCATAGAGGGCTTTTGGAGCTTGCTAAAGCGTGGTATCGGCGGGGTTTATCACTCGGTAAGTGAGAAGTATTTACAGGGCTATATCAACGAGTACGGGTTTAGGTTTAACCATAGAAAAGATGAACAGCCTATGTTTTTGACTGTTTTGGGGAAGATTTAGGCTTATCAGTTTGCTGGCTAGCCCTCTTTAGAGCAACGAAAAATGCTTTTGGGGGCATAGATAGCTTCTTAATATCAATATCTTTTGTCTTAGCCATGTTTCCCATACCAGCTTTCAAAATCCTCCCAAGTATATCCTTCTCTCTTTAACATTATCTGTTCAACCACCCCAGAAGGATAGGGATGGCCTATACATATACCTAAAGGAAGATAACCAACCTCAATCGCACCTTTGGGTTTTAGGGCTATATAATCATTTTCCTTGTAGGATATTTCATAACCCTTACTACGGAAGAACCTCAATACCTTTGAACCCGCTATTAAATCGGGCGCACCCATATCAACTGGCGGTAGCCCCAACTAGGCGTAATGGTATGCTAATCGGCTGGTTGTCGGTTTCTGATGTTTTCATTTCCCACTTAATACCCATAGCTTTAAGGGTCTCAGGGAATGTTCCCTCAAACATCAGTGCTTTAAGACTGGTTTTAACAATACTATACAACTCTTTTTCAGCATCAGAAACCGTAAGCCCGCAACCAACAAGTTTTAGTTGGTCTGAATATGCAATGTAATATTCACCCTCTTTTTCTATTCTGGGATTATCCAAATGAATTATTATTTCAATTTCTTTTTCTTTCATCGCATTATCCCTACCATAAGTGTATACATATCTGTTGAGCTTTGTCAACACCAGAAAACAGCTGTTTTCTCTTGACCCCACCGACCTGTTGCCCTATTATTTCCTTGAAGGTGCTATCCTCTGGTATGGTTTTTCCCGAATTGCCATTTGGCGGATTATCTACTGAGGGGTAGCGCCTTCAGTATTTAGGTAGTATAATTAGACTGGTGGCACGGCACACCCAACAGGCCATAGCAGAGGTCAACTTGAGGGCAAGAGCGTCTTTTAAGGGTTTGGGCGTAATGCCCAAGAAAGGAGGCTTCTATGCAGAAACCTGTTATAAGGGTAAGAAGGGTTTTGTGGACAAGGTTGACCATAGTAAGGCGCATAATACGCCTTCGGCCAACTAAGTAAGTAAGACTCCGTGCCGTGCCACCATCATTATAACACAATCCGTCAACCCCCCGTGCCTATACTTGTCGCTAAGGGATAGTTCCCTTTACGAAAGGGGGAGATTCTTCAGCCCCACCCCGATTTTATCTATTCCCGCCCGCCACCCTTTTAAGGTAAAGAGGGGCTACGCCCCTCTTAAACACCCCGAAATAAGGGGTCTATAGGGGTCTAACCACTGTAGGGTGGGTATCGGGTGGGAAAGAATACTTGGGGGGAGGCTTGACACCTTATTCCCTACCGCCTAATATGCCCCCAGGAGGTGGCAGATATGGCCAAGACGGAAAAATTCACCATTGACGGCGACAAGGTGGTCGAGAAGGTCAAGCAGCTCATCCACGAGGGCAACATCAGGACGGTGCGCATTATCCACGAGAAAAAGACGGTGCTCGAGATTCCGTTATCGGT
>DATKYX010000061.1:0-2666 GCA_035528255.1 Dehalococcoidales bacterium
GTTTGCCTCCCTCACCCAGCGCGGGTGCTGGGTCCAGCGCAGGAACCTTTCGGGGTGGGGCATCAGGGCGAAGATACGCCCGGAGTCGTCGCTGATTCCGGCGATACTATCCACCGAGCCGTTGGGGTTATAAGGATAGTCGGCGCTGATATTACCTTCTTTATCGGCGTAGCGCAATACAACATTCAAGCCCCCCAAAGCCTTCGGTTCCGCCATCACCTTGCCTTCACCGTGGGCTATGGGCAGGTAAAGCGCGTCAATACCCTTAGTAAAGACGCAGGGGCTTTGCTTATCGACGCTCAAATAGACCCAGCGGCACTCGAAGCGGCTGGAGTCGTTATTGGCCAGCGTCAGCTTCTGGCTGGCGTCAGGTGATTGGGGCAAAAAGCCCGCCTTCACTAAAACCTGGAAGCCGTTGCAAATCCCCAGTATCAATCCCCCACCCCCCACGAACTTTTGTATATCCTCGCCCAGCTTCAGCTTGAGCTCGTTGGCCAGGATTTTACCCGCCGAAATATCGTCGCCGTAGGTGAAACCGCCGGGAATTACCACTATCTGGTAGTCGGCGATGCGCTTATCTTTTCTGACCAGCTCGTTGACGTGCGCCGAGCTTACGGTTGCCCCCGCCTGCTCGAAGGCAAAGGCGGTCTCGACATCGCAGTTCGTCCCCGGCGCTCTTAAGATTAAAGTCCTTACTTTAGCCATATTTTCACCAGCGCAGCGGCTTCTGCCAGGCCTCCTTTAATTCGGCTAAAGGAGTTGAAAGCACTTTCTCCCCCTCGATGCCGTAAACTTCCAGTTTGTCGGATTTAGTAAACTCCCCGATAGCGGCATAAACGTTTTCCCCCAGAGCCCCCTCGAAGCGTTTTGCATCTTCGAGAGCCACTTCCACCAGGAAGCGGGTGTTGGACTCGGAGAAGAGGATGGTGTCGTTGCGGTTGATGGGTTCGCCCAAGGGCACTTTATTCAGCTTGAGCGTTATCCCCACCCCACCAGCAAAGCCCATCTCGGCCGCCGCCACCCCGATTCCCCCCTCGCTCAGGTCGTGGCAGGCCTTTACCAGACCCTTGTCCATAGCGCCGCTGAGAGCGTCCATCAGCTTCTTGCCCCGCTTGGGGTTGACCTGGGGCACGCGGTTGCCCATCGCGCCGCGGACGGCGTAGTAGTGCGAGCCACCCATTTCGTTATAGGTCATGCCCACAATGTAGAGCAAGTCGCCCGCCTTCTTGGCGTCCATAGACACGGCCTTGGCCACGTCCTTCATCACCGCCATCGCCGAGATGAGCAGGGTGGGCGGAATACAGATGCTCTCCTTTTCCGTTTCGTACTCGTTATAGAGGCTATCTTTACCGGATATAAAAGGCGCGCCGTAATCCAGGGCGGCGTGGTAGCAGCCCTGCGCCGCCCGCACCAGCCCGCCGAGCCGGTCGGGCTTTTCGGGATTGCCCCAGTTGAAGTTGTCCAGCAACGCCACCTTCTTTAAGTTGCCGCCGACGGCGATAATCTGCCGCAGCGCCTCGTCCACCGCCGAAGCCGCCATCCAGTAGGGGTCGATATCGCCGTAGCGCGGGTTGATGCCGTTGGCGATAATCACCCCCATGTCGGAATCGAGCACCGGCCGGATAATAGCCGCGTCGCCGGGCCCGTCGTTTTCAATGCCCACCAGGGGTTTCAGCACACTGCCCCCCTGCACCTCGTGGTCGTACTGGCGGATGACCCACTCCTTGCTGCAAACGTTCCAGGAGCCTAAGATTTTCTTGAGGTCTTGGCTCAAGTTCAGCGGCGAGTCGAAATCGGGTTCGGGATATCGGGGCAGCTCCCAGGCCGCCTCTCTTTCCGACTGGGGCAGCCCGTGGTGCAAAAATTCCATATCCATGTCGCCCACGGCGCTATTTTGATAGAAAAGCCTGAGCTTTTTGTCGTTGGTGAACTCGCCGATGACGGTAGCCTCCACGTCCTCGCTGGCGAAGAGCGCCACCAGCTCTTCAACCGATTCCGGCGGCACCGCCAGCAGCATTCTTTCCTGCGACTCGGAAAGCCATATCTCCCGGTAAGAAAGCCCGGAGTATTTCAGGGGCACTTTTTCCAGGTCAACGCGCACCCCCGTCTCCGCCGCCATCTCCCCCACCGCCGAGGAAAGTCCGCCCCCACCGCAGTCGGTAATGCGCCGGTAAAGCCCCTTGTCCCGGGCCACCAGCAGGACGTCTATCATCTTCTTCTCGGTGATGGGGTTGCCTATCTGCACCGAGCTGGCCGAGACCTCTTCCGATTCACCGGTTAGCAGCGCCGAGGCGAAGGTAACGCCGTGAATGCCGTCCCGGCCCGTCTTGCCCCCCACCACCACCACCAAGTCGCCGGGCTTTTGGCGTCCCATTTGAGCCGCCTCTTTGGGCATGAGTCCCACCGTGCCGCAGAGGACGATGGGGTTGCCCAGATAGCGCTCGTCGAAGAGGATGGCGCCGTTGATGGTGGGAATGCCCAGGCGGTTGCCGTAGTCGGCGACCCCCGCCCGCACCCCTTTCAGGATACGGCGGGGATGAAGCACGCCGGCGGGCAGTTTACTATGAGGAAAATCGGGTGGAGCGAAGCAAAAGACATCGGTGCTGGCGATGGGTTTCGAGCCCAGCCCCGTGCCCAGCGGGTCGCGTATTACCCCACCCAACCCC
>DATKYX010000062.1:0-2118 GCA_035528255.1 Dehalococcoidales bacterium
ATTATGGCTATGCTGCCCCCATGGCTGGCGGTGGTAATCCCCCAGGCCAGGCGGGTAATGGCCGCCCCCAGCGCCAGGGTCAGCGCCACTATGACCCATATCCGTAGAGGCAGGCTTTTCAATATCATCAGCCGTTCCTCAGATAGTCTATTGCCCACTGGATGGCGTCTTCGCCCTCAAGCTCAAGTTCATAGTCGGGGTGTATACCTTCGCCCTCTATGAGCCGACCGTCGGGGGTGAACCAGCGGGCGTTGGTGATATAAAGCGCCGAGCCGTCAGCGAGCTGGAGCAGGATATTGGCGCTGCCCTTGCCCCAGGTCTGGGAACCGGCAATGACGGCACGACCATAATCCTGCAAGGCTCCGGCCAGCACCTCGCTGCCGCTGGCGCTGTACTCATTGACCAGGACCACCACGGGCAGGTCGGTAGCCATTGTGCCGTGCTTGACCTCGTAAACGTCATGGTGCCCCTCGTTATCTACCACCTCGACCACCACCACTCCCTCCTCCAGGAAGAAGCCGGCGACATCAACCGTCGCCTCCAGCGGGCCGCCGAGATTGCCGCGCAGGTCGATGATTATGCCCGCCGCCTGCTGGTTTACCGTATCCATCACCGGCGACAACTCCTCGGCCGTGCGGTCGGTGAAATCGCTGATATATATGTAAGCGATTTCCTCCATCATCTCAAATTGGACGCTGGGTATCTCAATCTCGGCCCGTATTATCGAAATCAGCTCCGGTTCGGTCTCGCCCTCATGAAGGACGAGAAGGTCGACCTGCGTACCCTCGGGACCCTGGACCAGGAGCACCACCTCAGTCAGGCTCATGTCCGCGGTGGACTGTCCGTCGATTTCCAGAAGTATATCGCCGGTCCTGATGCCCGCCCTTTCCGCCGGCGAATCGGCAATGGGCGACGCAATGACTATCTGCTCGTTCTTAACCGTCACATAGGCGCCGATACCCTCAAACATGCCCGCCAAACCCTGCAAACTAAGCTGGTAGGTTTCAACATCCAGGTAGGATGTATAGGGGTCATCCAGCGCCTCCAGCATGCCCCTGATTGCCCCCTGAGCCAGGGCTTCGGTATCAATCTGGTCTTTTTCCACGTAATCGCGGACGATTATTTCCCAAGCCTGTTTCACGACATCGAAATCGTCCTGCGGGGCAACATCATCGACGCCGATAAAACAGCCCGCCGCGAAAGACAGGGTAACGACCACCGCCAGCAACAGGCTTATGGCTACTATCTTCACTTTCTTGGACATCACGCTCACACTCCCTTAAAGCTTTACCATCAAACAAGGCTATCTTATCAAAGAGGAGAGATAAAAGAAAGGTGAAAGAGCGGCGCAGGTCTAATCGGAGGCGGCGACGGCGTCTATCATACAGATGGTGTCGTCGATGTTAGCCAGGCTGAAGGAAAGCCCCCGTTTCCTAAGGTCGGTGTAACCCAGCCCCCGGAAGAGCCGTTGCCCCGCCACCCGACACATCTCGTCGTAGAGAGCGGGCCAGCCTTTCCCCTGGCGCTCGAGGCAGAAGATTATAAAATCGCGAATTATCGGGTCGATTGTCTGCATACCGGCTTTCTTAAAAAATAGCCCTTCTGAAACTTAACTATATGACCAACCCGACCCGCCTGACAAGCTCATTGAGGGCAACTGGCATCACATTCTTAGCCCCGACTACGCTTAAAAATGAGGTTTTACTCCCCGTTTCTCAACGCCAAGCTGGAAGAGAAAGAGTTGCGGCAAAGAGGCCAAGTAAACCTGTAAGCCGAGTTCTGTATCCTTCACAAGTGAAGGACGGTGACCATCTATCTAGTTCCTCCGTTACCGGAGGAATCAAGCGACCAACCCGGGGACAGGCCGGGCGTCCTTATGTCCCTCTATTTGGTCTTGCTCCGGATGGGGTTTACCCAGCCGACCGGTCACCCGGCCGCTGGTGAGCTCTTACCTCACCATTTCACCCTTACCCCACTCAAGAGCGGGGCGGTATGTTTCTGTGGCACTCTCCGTAGGGTCACCCCTCCTGGCCGTTAGCCAGCATCCTGCCCGGTGGAGCTCGGACTTTCCTCCCCACCCTTCAAAGAAGAGGGGGCGGTCACCCGGTTTACTTGACC
>DATKYX010000063.1:0-7410 GCA_035528255.1 Dehalococcoidales bacterium
GAATTTGTCCAGCCCCAGCGCTTTAGCCTGGTTTTGCGCCTCGCCGTAGAGGTTGACCACTGGTTTGCCATTGTCGTCGGCCAGTATTTCGATGTCTTTGAGCCTGGCGCCGGCGGTGGGTTTGCCCAGCGCTTTTATAACCGCTTCCTTGGCGGCAAAGCGCGCCGCCAGCGAGGGGAGTTTCCAGCGGTAGGCTTTTAGCTCGGAGTCGGTGTAAATCCGCTCGAGGAAGTCTTCTCCCTGACGGGCGATAGCCGCTTTCAGGCGGGCGATTTCAATGATGTCGATGCCGATAGAGTGCATAACCGACCTGTTAACATAAACAGACTTATTTTGGGATTATAGTCTATTTGCGGGGGGCGTTCAAGGTGGGTCTTTTGTCCCACCCAATACCCACCCTACAGAGGTGTTACCTCTATATACTTCTCTCCCCACCTCACCCTGGCGAACGTGGGGCTTTCGTCCTAACCCAGCCCGCCCTAATGAGGAAACTCCTTAACCTGGGGGGTGGGTGGGAATAGATAAAATCGAGGTTGGTGGGTGGCTGGGGCGATTTGGAATTTGGTTGCCGCTGGTGTTAAAATTAGGGGGCGGAGAGAGTCCGCCTTTTTTATAGTGATTGAGGCTTTGTCGGTTATCTAGAAAGGGGATTTGATGAACTACAGGCTGCTGGTGATAGATATTGACGGCACCTTGCTGGGCAGCGAGGGGGGTATCTCGGATGAGGATAAGGAGGCGCTGGCGGCAGCCCGCCAGGCGGGGGTGAAGGTTTGCCTTTCCACGGGGCGGGCGGTCCAGGGCTGCCGTTGGATTGTGGACGAGCTTTCGCTGGACGGATATCACGTCTTCTTCGACGGCGCGCTGGTCTCGGGGCCCGATAAGGAGCTCTACGTCGAGCCGCTGGGGAGTGGGGTGGTGAAGGAGGTGGTCGAGTTCGTCCGCAAGAACGACATC
Organism: Dehalococcoidales bacterium; assembly: GCA_035528255.1. Taxonomy (GTDB): domain Bacteria; phylum Chloroflexota; class Dehalococcoidia; order Dehalococcoidales; family BS750m-G39; genus E44-bin88. Next base: position 955 of record DATKYX010000063.1, read on the forward strand.
TACCTGGAGCTTTATTCGGCGACGGACTATTTCGTCGAGTGGGAGAACTGGGCGACGGAAATACACCGTAATTACTTTAAGCTGGAGCCGAGGGTGGTTGATTTTAGTGGGCTGGGGGGCGGGGAGACGTTTATTAAGGGGGGGCTGATAACGCGCGACGCCGAAGAGGTGGCTAAGGCTAAGAGCTTTCGCAACCGTTTCGACCGCAGCCTGCGCTTTTCGGTAGCCCGCTCGCCGGCTTATCCCGGAGTCGAGTTCATTAACGTGCTGGCTCCCGAGGTTTCCAAGGGGAAGGCGCTGACGACGCTGGCTTCGCACCTGGGAATATCGCTGAGCGAGGTGATGGCTATCGGGGACGGCACCAACGACATCAGCCTGCTTTCCATCGCCGGCTTAGCGGTGGCTATGGGTAACGCCCCCGACGAGGTCAAGGCGGTAGCCCATCGCGTTACCGATGATGTGGGGAGGAGTGGGGTGGCGGCGGCGATTAAGAAGTTTTTGCTTTGAGGGGGGTGGTTTGAAGGGGCAAAGTTGACCGAAAGCCAGGGCTTTAAGCCCTGGCTTTCAGCTTCTTTAGCTTTGATTTATAGCAGAAGATTGGCTAGGCCGCTTACTCTTTGTTGCGGACGGCCATCACTACGCCGGTCACAACCAGGGCAGCGCCCACGGCTATGACAATCCAGAAGCCATAGACCGAGAGCCAGAGTATCGTACTGCTGGTACTCTCGGCTAGATCTACCATCTCGTCGGTTGTTTCGCTGGTAAAGGCAAAGTAGTTTACGTAAATAGGCATCGGGTCTTCAGACATTAGTGGTACCTTTACGGTTGTCGTGGAAGCGGTATAGACAGGGATACCGCTAACCGGCTCTACCTTGATTTCACAAAGAACGTCCATCGTTTGCGGCAAGCCGGTCCCCTCCATTGTGCCGGCGTCTAAATTCTCGCTATCAATCTTGAAGTTATAGACCGTAATCCCTTGGAATGTCTCCTCGCTGACGAAGTTGGCGGGAAGTGTAGTCATTGACGATGAAGACCAGAAGGCATAGGTCTCTTGCTCCACTCCGGCCGGGAAGGTAAACTGACCGGAGCGGTCCATATCACCATAGCCGGACACGTTCTCGCGGGTCGTCCTATCGAGGCCATAGACCTCGGAGGAGCTTGTAAGCAGAATCCCCGCTTCCGCGTGGTAGAAATTAACATCCTGTTTGAGAAGTAACACATCGTCTGGGGTTCCAGTTGCCGTTAGTAAACGAACTACATTAGTAGGGATTTCATCTAAAGACATTGTCTCCGAGTTTAGTTGCAAGATGAAACCCTCAAATGTATATTCCTGTTCGTAGTCTGCCGGGAATTTAGCCATGCTGGGGAAAATAGCCAGCAGCCAAACCAGGGCGAAAACGACCAGGACCAGACCAATAGTGGTTAAGCCAAGGCTCCAGCCTTTCAATCTCATCTTTTATGCGCCTCCTTATATTTACCTAGTGCTGCTAGGTATAGTGGAGCATTATACAGTACAGATAGCCCTTTTGCAATAGGTAGCTATAAAGAGGTGGAGTTATATAATGTCAGCTTTTGTAAGTTCCCGCACCCCTGACGACATCTCAAAGGTGTAATTCTATAATATCGCCGTCCTCTAAGATATGGTCTCTCTTGGCCATGACCCCGTCGTGCTTGGCCGAGCCCCAGATGCGGGCGAACTTCATCTTGGCGCGGAAGTCTTTATGCACCGCCGCGGCGGCGTCGGCCAGGGTGCTGCCCCTCTTTAGAATTATGGGGTCGGTGGGGTCGGGCTTCTGGCCGGGCGCCTTGGTATAGACGCGGATGATATCCAGCACTTCGTAGATTTTGACTTTAAGCTCCTCTAATCCCGTCCCTTCGGTGGCGGAAACGGCGACGAGGGGGAATTGCTCCCCGTATTCAGCCTTCAGAGCCTCGTAGTTGCCGGCGGCTTTAGCGACATCAATCTTGTTGCCGATGACGAGCGCTTTCGGGCGCCAGACGGCGAACTCGGGGTCGGGCTCAGTATCGTCTTCGCTAATCAATACCCTCATCTTTTTGAGCTGCTCGGTGACGGCTGCCATCTGTTCCAGCGGGTCGGCGCTTAAATCTATGACGACGAGCAGGGCGTCGGCGCGCCTGAGTAGGGGGGGCATCCAGAATTCGACGGCCTGAGGGACGAGGGGTGGGGTGTCGATGAGCTGAATCTTGATGTTCTCGAACTCCATCATGCCGGGGAGGGCTTTGTGGGTGGTGAAGGGGTATTCGGCGACGGGTGGGGAGGCGTTGGTGATGGTGGCGATGAGTTGAGACTTGCCGGCGTTGGGCAGGCCGATGACAGCCAGCTGGGCGGCGCCTTCTTTTTCGATGACCAGCGATGCCCGCCGCGCGCCGCTTTTCTTGGCGGCCAGCTGGTTGAGCTTGGCGATTCTGCCCCTGAGCTCGGCGCGGAGGTGGTCGGTGCCCTTGTGCTTGGGCATTATAGCCAGCATCTCTTCCAGGGCGGCTATCTTTTCCATGGGGTCTTTAGCCTCCCGGAAGGTCTTTTCGGCGTCGAAGTATTGCGGCGGCAGGTTGGCGGGCATTTCCTTAGAGATTCTCCTTTATTTTCCTGGCTAAGCTCTCAGTTATGCCGCTGACATCAGCCAGCTCGGCGGCGGAGGCTTCTTTAATGCCTTTTAGCGAGCCGAAGCGGCGCAGCAGAGCCTTCTTGCGCTTGGCGCCGATTCCGAGGACGCCGTCCAGCGCCGAGGCGAATGTCTGCCGTCTTCTCACCTTGTGGTGATAGCCGAGGGCGAAGCGGTGCGCCTCGTCGCGGAGGCGTTGCAGCAATTGCAGGCCGGGGGAGGAGGGGGGCAAAACGATGGGTTTGGCCCGGCCGGGTATGAAAAGCTCCTCGTTTTCCTTGGCCAGCCCGGCGGTGGGGATAGAGTCAGCCCCCGTTTCCCGCATCGCTTTGAGGGCGGCGTTGAGCTGGCCCTTGCCGCCGTCGATGAGCACCAGGTCGGGCCTGAGCGCCCAGGTTCCCGAGGCGGCGTCCGCCCGCTTGAAGCGGCGTTTGAGCACCTCGCCGAGCATGGCGTAGTCGTCGGCGCCGACGACGCTCTTTATCTTAAAGCGCCTGTAGTGCGCCGGCTTGGGCTTGCCCTTGTCGAAAACAACCATGCTGCCCACCGCCGCCGCCCCCTGGATATCGGAGATGTCGTAGCCCTCGATGCGCTCAGGGGGGCGGGGGAGGTTTAGCTCTTTCTTAATCTCCTCTAATGCTTTTGAAAGCGTCCTGGGCGACGCCAGGTGCTTGATTTTGAGCTGCTCTAAGCCCTGCTGGGCGTTTTTAGCCACGATATCCACTAGCTGCTTTTTGCTGCCCCGCCGCGGCACCTGGATTTTAACGGCGCCGCCGCGTTTAGCCGAAAGCCAGCTCTGCAGTGTTTCCGCATCCTCCACCGGGTGCTGGAGCAGGAGGAGGGGGGGGATGTGGGGGGCGGAGGCGTAGAACTGCGGGACGAAACTTGACATAATGCGGGAAGGCTCTTCGTAGCGGGCGCCCTGCAAGACAAAGCTTTCGCGGCCTATTAGCTGGCTGTTGCGGATGAAGAACACCTGGACGTAAGCCCGGTCGCCCTCTTCGCTGAAGGCGATAACGTCCTGCTCGCCCTTTGTCTTGGCGGCGATGCGCTGTCCCTCAACCACCTCCTCCACCGCCTGAATCTGGTCGCGGAGGCGGGCGGCTTTCTCGAAGTCCATGGCTTCCGCCGCCTCATTCATCCTGTTTTCGAGCTGTTTGACCACTTTTTGCTGCTTGCCCTCCAGGAAGAGAATGAGCTGCTTGATGACGCCGTCGTATTCGGCGCGGCTGGCCTTGCCGATGCAGGGGGCGAGGCAGTGGCCGATGTCGTATTCCAGGCAGGGGCGGGGGTCGCCGCCGGTGATGGGTCGGGTGCAGGAGCGGAAGGGGAAGATGCCTTTGAGCACTTTGAGGGTGCGGCGTATGGATTTGGCGCTGGCGAAGGGGCCGAAATAGCGCCCGCCGTTGGCCTTTAAGGTGCGGGTGATGTGGACGCGGGGCCAGTCTTCGTCTAAGTTTATCTTGAGGTAGGGGAAGCTCTTGTCGTCCTTGAGGCGGACGTTGTAGCGGGGGTGGTGTTGCTTGATCAGGTTGAGTTCCAGGATTAAGGCTTCCTGTTCCGAGGCGGTGACGAAGTATTCCAGGTCGGCGATTTTGCCGACCATGCGCCGGGTTTTGGGCGTCAGCTTTTGCCCGGAGCCGAAGTAGGAGCCTACCCGGTGGCGCAGGCTGGAAGCCTTGCCCACATAGATGATATTGCCCTCGGCGTCTTTGAGGAGATAGACGCCGGGGGTGGGGGGCAACCCCCTTAGCTGTTCGGTGATGTAGCTTGCCGTCATACCGATTCATTTTAGCATAGCCCGTGGGCGGGGCAAAGTGCATTTTTCTCGGGTGGGGCTGAATTTTCCTAATGATTATGTTAAAATACATAATATAACAGGCTAACGAGGGAGAGCGGTGAAAGAAGCTGTCGACAATTTTCTGGATTATCTGGCGGTGGAGAAGGGCTTTTCGGCCAACACCATAGCCGCCTACAGGAACGACCTGCACCAGCTGGCCAGCTTCATCGAGGAGGCGGCGGCTAAGCGGGGCACCATTCCGCCCTGGGTGGCTTTCGACCGCCAGGCGATGATGAGCTACCTGCTGGAGCTGAAAGGCAGGGGGTATGCCGCCGCCACCGTTGCCCGCAAGGTAGCCGCGGTTAAGTCTTTCTTCGGCTTTATGGTCGCCGAGGGGATGATGAAGGAAAACCCCACCGAGGGGGTGGCTTCGTCTAAGGTGGGCAAGTCGCTGCCGAAGCCGATTTCCATCTCACAGGTGCATAAGCTGCTGGAGCAGCCGGCCAAGTCGGGTACCTCCGAAGCCAAGCGGGATACGGCGATGCTGGAGATGCTCTACGCCACCGGCATGAGGGTCAGCGAGCTGATATCGCTGGATTTGGCCGACCTGGACACCGATGGCGGCTACGTGCGCTGCTTCGGCAAGGGGCATAAAGAAAGGCTTATTCCCGTCCACGACCGGGCGGTGAAGGCGGTGAAGGATTACCTGGACGAGGTGAGGCCGCGACTGGTGCGGGGTGGGGAGGAGAAGGCGGTCTTCTTGAACCGCCGCGGCGAGAGGCTGACCCGGCAGGGGGTGTGGCAGATACTGAAGGGTTACGCCAAGTCCGCCGAGCTGGGCTCGGATATCACCCCCCATACGCTGCGGCACAGCTTTGCCACCCATATGCTGGGGGGCGGCGCCGACCTGAGGTCGGTGCAGGAGCTGTTGGGGCACGCCAACATCTCCACCACCCAGGTTTATACCCACCTCACCACCGAGCACATCCGTCGCGCTTACCAGAAATCTCACCCTAGAGCTAAGTAGGAGTTTGATATGTCAGCTAAACCGAAACGGCGGGGCCGACACCTGTCCCGCAGCCAGAGAAAGAAGACCGGACGAGAAGGTTTTGCTCCGGTAGTCCAAGCCCCGGCAGCCGCGCCCAAAGCCGCGCCGGCACCACGGGCGGCAGCGCTTGTTAGCGCCGCCAGGACGCCAGCCGCAAAGACGGCATTAGCCGAACCCCCCAACATATCGGGCGAGTTGAAGCGGATAGGGGTGGTGGGGGGAATAATGGTGCTCCTGCTGGTGGCGGCCTATTTCGTTATGCCTTCGATTTTAGCTTAACGCTCCGGCAGTGGGTGCCTATATGGACTTGGATTTCGAGGTCGCCAGGGCTGAGTTAATCAACAACCTCAGCACCGAGATTAAAGATAAGCGGGTACTGGCTGCCATGCGCTCCATACCCCGCCAGTATTTCGTGCCCCCGGAGAGCCGCGAGATGGCTTACCAGGATAGACCGCTGCCCATCGGCTACGAACAGACGATTTCACAACCCTTTATCATCGCCCTTATGACCGAGGCCCTGGAGCTTAAGGGTGGGGAGAAGGTGCTGGAGGTGGGCACCGGCAGCGGCTACCAGGCGGCTATCCTTTCCCGGCTCGCCCGACTGGTGATTACCACCGAGCGGGTGCCGCCTTTAGCCGAGAGGGCGAAAAAGCTTTTGGACGAGCTGGGCTGTGACAACGTCGAGGTGCACCCGGCGGAGAGTACGCTGGGCTGGCGGCAGGGAGCGCCCTACGACGCCATAATGGTTACCGCCGCCGCCCCCAAGGTGCCGCCGTCGCTTTTGTCGCAACTGGCCATCGGGGGGAGGATGGTGGTCCCCGTGGGCTCGCGCCACATCCAGGAGCTGTGCAAGGTCACCAGGGGCAGCAAGAAGACGACAATTAGTAACCTGGGCGGCTGCCGTTTCGTAGCCCTTATCGGGCGGGACGCCTGGGAAGAAGAGAAGTAAGGGGGGGTCGAGATGGAAGTTTTAGAGGCAATTAATGCCCGGAGAAGTATCCGCA
>DATKYX010000064.1:0-3042 GCA_035528255.1 Dehalococcoidales bacterium
TTCTTTCTTTACCGTCGCCGAGAGCTTGTTAAGATTAGCCGCAATCGGCTCGGGTTGTATGCCGGGGAACAGGGGATTGCGCTCACCGTTTATTTCCACCAGTTGCATAGCCCCCCCGCCCAACAGTTGGTTGAGATAGCCAGCGCCCACCCCGTACATAGGGTCGAAAACCACCTTGAGCTTAGACTGGCGCATCGGCTCCGGGTCGATGAGCTTAGCCAGCTGTTGGGTGTAGATTGGCGCTAGGTCGAGGTATTCCACCATTCCCTGTTCTAACGCTTGGGGCAGGGGCAGGCGTTTTATTTTGCCTGTCAGGGCGCGGGAGAGGTGCTTTTCTATCTCGGCGGTAACCTCTGAAGGGGCGCTGGTGCCGTCTTCGGTCTTAAATTTAAAGCCGTTCCAGATAGCCGGGTTGTGGCTGGCGGTAATGATGATAGCCCCGCCCGCCTTTTTGGCCAGGACGCCAAAGCTTACCGCCGGCGTGGGGGTGGCTTGGGGGCAAAGGTATACTTTTATGCCGTTAGCGGCGACTACCTCGGCGGCGGCTCGGGCAAAGTCCTCGGAGGCGAAGCGGTTATCATAGCCGATTATAAGCCCCAGCCGGCTTAAATCCCCTTGTTTAAGATAGTCAGCCACTGCCTGGGAGCATGCCCGCACATTATCGAAGGTGAAGTCCTGGGCGATAATACCCCGCCAGCCGTCGGTGCCGAATTTAATATTTATCTACCTCACCCCCTGTATCCCCCTCTCCTATCAAGGAGAGGGGGAAGGATTGTTTTAGAAGAGGGGCGAAGCCCCTCTTAAACTCCCCGATTATATGAATTACAATTCCTCTAGGCGTTTGTTGATTAGTTCTTGGAGTTCTATCACTTTGGGCCAGATCTTATTTGAGTCCCTCGTAGCTTCTTCCAGTTCCGCTACTTTCAGTTCACCAGACTTCCAAACATTCTCATAAGCTCTACGGTAGTCTGTTTTAATTTCGGACACCTTATTGAAAAGCTCTACGTTATATTGTATATACCACGATTGTAGTGGATTCTTGTTTGCCATGTAGGTATCCCAGCGACTCAAGGCTTTGTCCAGTCTATCCTTTGTTTGTTCTGTAGTAACACCGACTCCTTCGTACGCGCTGTGTGCAGCATCCACCACCTCATTTTGCATAGCGGCCATGTATGCCAACTCGTCTCTCAACTTGAGGAGTGGTTTACCCCTAACTTCTCGTTTCCAGTGGCGTGAGTCTAATTCACTCTGTTGCTTTAGTTGCTTTCTCATACCTAAGTACGTAAATAAGCCGCCAGCAAGAACACCAGCAAGGGTAAAAATACCGTATAGCCAACCTTCCATAATGTCCTCTCCTAGTTACTTCCTCGCCTCCCCCTTAAGTATCTCGGCTTTGTCCGTCCTCTCCCAGGGGAGGTCGAGGTCGGGGCGGCCGAAGTGGCCGTAGCAGGCGGTTTGCCGGTATATAGGTCGGCGCAGGTCGAGGGTGCGGATAATGGCTTCGGGCCTGAGGTCAAAGTGTTTGTTTATCAGCTTCAATATGCTCTCGTTATCGACTTTTTCCGTGCCAAAGGTTTCCACCGAGACGGAGAGGGGGTGGGCGACGCCGATGGAATAGGAAATCTGGATTTCCAGTCTCTCCGCCAGGCCGGCGGCGACGATATTCTTGGCTATATAGCGGGCCATATAAGCCGCCGAGCGGTCGACCTTGGTCGGGTCTTTGCCGGAGAAGCTGCCGCCGCCGTGGCGGGCGATACCGCCGTAGCTATCGACGAGGAGCTTGCGGCCGGTGAACCCGGTATCGGATACGGGGCCGCCGATGACGAAGCGGCCGGTGGCGTTGACATAATACTTAGTCTTGTCGTCTATCAGGTTGGCGGGAATGACCTGCTTGATTACATTTTCGATAATATCCTTTTTAATCTTGTCCTGGCTGACATCGGGGTTGTGCTGGGCGCCGATGACGACGCTGTCTATGCGCCGGGGGGCGCCGTTGGCGTACTCCACGGTTACCTGAGATTTGCCGTCGGGGCGGAGGTAGGGGAGAGTGCCGTCTTTCCGAGCTAAAGCCAGTCGTTGGCATAGTTTGTGGGACAGGGAGATGGTGAGGGGCATAAGCTCGGGCGTTTCGTTACAGGCGAAGCCGACCATCATTCCCTGGTCGCCGGCGCCGATTTTATCCATGTCGTCGGCTGAAGCCGCCTTGGCTTCCTGCGATTTATCCACCCCCAGGGCGATGTCCTTGGACTGCTCTTTGATGGAGACCATTATCCCGCAGGCCTGGTAGTCGAAGCCGTATTCGGGGTGGGTATAGCCGACATCGCGGACTACCTGGCGCACTATCTGGGGAATCTCGACATAGCAACTGGTGGTAATCTCGCCGAGGACGATTATCAAGCCGTTGGTTACCGCCGTCTCGCAGGCTACCCGGGCGTAGGGGTCTTTGGCCAGAATGGCGTCGAGGACGGCGTCCGATATCTGGTCGCAAAGCTTATCCGGGTGGCCTTCGGCAACCGACTCCGAGGTTAGCATATAGACGGGCGAACTACTAAAACTGCTTGGCATGTTTCTCCTTTTCTACGTCCCCTGCTCCCAGCTGGACAGGTATTTCTCTTGCTCCGGGGTCAGGGTGTCGATATTAACGCCCAGGGACTTTAGTTTGAGGCGGGCTACCTGTTTATCTATTTCTTCGGGCACGGGATAGACCTGAATTTTAAGGCTTCCCCTGTTCTTGACCAAATGTTCCAGGCAGAGAGCCTGGTCGGCGAAGCTCATATCCATAACCGTGGCCGGGTGCCCTTCGGCGGCGGCCAGATTGACCACCCTGCCCTCCGCCAGCAGGTAAAGGCGGCGGCCGTCTTTCAGGGCGTGCTCGTCAACGAAGGGCCGAATCCGCCGCTGGCTGCGGGTGAGGCTTTTCAGGGCGGGGATGTTTATCTCGACATCGAAATGGCCGCTGTTGGCCATGATGGCGCCGTCCTTCATCACCGCCAGGGAGGCTTTATCGATGACGTTTATATCGCCGGTGATGGTAATGAAGAC
>DATKYX010000065.1:0-5739 GCA_035528255.1 Dehalococcoidales bacterium
AGCCTGAAGCGCACCGTCAGGCACATACCGAAGAACATCCCCATAATCGGCGATTGCAAGCGGGGCGACATCGGCAACACCGCCAAAGCCTACGCCAAAGCCATGTTTTCCCTCCACGGCTTCGACGCCGTCACCGTGAACCCCTACATGGGCTTCGACTCCATAGAGCCCTTTATCGACTACTGGGAGAAGGGGGTGCTCGTCCTCTGCCGCAGCTCGAATCCCGGCGCCGATGATTTCCAGAGCCTGTCCTTCGACTTAAAGGGCAAGCAGGTGCCCCTCTTCGAGATAGTCGCCCTCAAAGCCGAACAGTGGAACAAGAAGGGCAAGGGCCACAATATCGGGCTGGTGGTGGGCGCCACCTACCCCGAAGAGTTGAAGCTGATAAGGCACAACCACCCCAAGATGCTGCTGCTCATACCCGGTATCGGCGCCCAGGGGGGAGACCTGGCCGCCGCCGTCCACAACGGGGTCGATAACTGGGGTCAGGGGGCGATATTCACTTCGTCGCGGCAGATAATCTACGCCTCCAAGAGGCGGGATTTCGCCCAGGCCGCCCGGCAGGTCGCCCTGTCGATGAGGGACGAGATTAAACACCTCGCCACCACGCGGCAGAAATAAAGCTGCCACCTTAACACCGGAGTTAGCCATGATTATGGAGATAAAGATGGGCGACGTCGTCCGCCTCAAGAAGAAGCACCCCTGCGGCAGCGACCAGTGGCAGGTGGTGAGGCTGGGGGCGGATATCGGCATCAAGTGCCTGGGGTGCCAGAGGCGGGTTTTACTGGAGCGGGCGGTCTTCGAGCGGCGGGTGAAAGATTTTATCTCGCGGGGCGAGTGAGGGGATTTATAAACGGTAAAAGGGAGGCGAAAGATGAGGATGCGTTCTCTGGGCAAGACGGGTATTCAGGTTTCCGAGCTGTGTTTCGGGACGATGACCTTCGGGGGGCGGAGCTTCTTCAAGTACGTCGGGCAACTGGGGCAGAAGGAAGCCACCAAGCTGGTGGACATGTCGCTGGAGGCGGGGATAAACTTCTTCGACACCGCCGACGTCTATTCCGAGGGGCTTTCCGAGGAGCTGCTGGGCAAGGCGCTGGGCCGCCGGCGCCAGGACATTATTTTAGCCACCAAGGTGCGCGGCAAAATGGGCCCGGGGCCCAACGATGTCGGGCTTTCCCGCCACCACATCATCGAGGGGTGTAACGCCAGCCTGAAGCGGCTGGGCACGGATTATATCGACCTCTACCAGGTGCACAACTTCGACCCCGACACGCCGTTCGAGGAGACGATGCGCGCCCTGGACGACCTGGTGCGCCAGGGGAAGGTGCGCTACATCGGCTGTTCCAATTATTCGGGCTGGCAGTTGATGAAAGCCCTGGCTATCTCCGATAAGCGCGGCTGGGAAAGGTTCGTTACGCTGCAATCCTTATACTCGTTGCTGGCGCGCGAGCTGGAAAACGAGATGGTGCCGCTCTGCCTGGACCAGGGGCTGGGCATCCTGGTCTGGAGCCCTTTGAGCGGCGGCTTCTTAAGCGGCAAATACCGCCGGGGCAAGCCCCAGCCCAAGGGCACGCGCCTGAGCGCGCCGCAGCCGAGATTCATACCGCACGACGAGGAAAAGGGCTTCGACATCGTCGAGGAACTGGACAAAATCGCCAAGGCGCATAAAGCCACCGTCGCCCAGGTGGCGCTTAATTACCTGCTGGCCAAAGATGGGGTTAGCTCGGTCATCATCGGCGCGCGGACGCCGGAGCAGCTGGCCGACAACCTGAAAACAACCGACTGGGAAATGAGCGCCAAAGAGGTGAGCCGGCTCGACGAGATGAGTAAGCCCCTGCCCATCTACCCCTACTGGATGCAGAACATGCCGCCGCCCGAATAAGCCATATAGCGGCTTATTGCAGTATAATAAGGGCGTATGGCGCGCCGCATTATGCATATCGACCTCGACGCCTTCTTCGTCTCCGTGGAGCAGGTGTCCGACCCCGGCCTCAAGGGCAAGCCGGTCGTCGTCGGGGGGCGTCCCCAGGGGCGGGGGGTGGTCGCCGCCGCTTCTTACGAAGCGCGGGCTTTCGGGCTGCACTCGGGCATGCCCCTGGTCACCGCCAGCCGTCTCTGCCCGCAGGCTATCTTTATCCAGGGAAGCTTCCCCAAGTACCGCGACGCCTCGGAGAAATTCATGGCTATCCTGGCCGACTTTTCCCCCTATCTGGAGCCGATGGGGCTCGACGAAGCCTACCTCGACGCCACCGGCTTCGAGTCCATTCACGGCTCGGTCAGGCAGATGGCGGCTAAGATAAAGCAGCGGGTCAAGAAGGAGCTGGGGCTCAACGTTTCCATCGGCATCGCCGGCGGCAAGGTGGTGGCCAAGGTCGCCTCCGAGATGAGCAAGCCCGACGGGTTACTGGAGGTGGGGGTGGGGGAGGAGGCCGCCTTTTTAGCGCCGCTGCCTATCGCCAGGCTGCCGGGAATAGGGCAAAAAACAGAGCCGAAATTAAAGAGCCTCGGTATCGACACACTAGGCAAACTATCCGCCATGCCCCTGGAAGCCCTGAAAAGCCATTTCGGCGCGTCTGGTGAGGTTCTGCACCGCTTCGCCAGCGGCATAGACGAGCGGGAGGTGGAGCCGCCGGCCGCGGCCAAGTCAACCAGCCGGGAGACCACCTTCGGACAGGACAGCCGAGACCCCGCCCTCCTCGAATCGACGCTGCGCTACCTGGGGGAGAGGGTGGGCGCCGATTTGCGCCGCAAGAACAAGCGGGCGCGCTGCGTCACCCTGAAGCTGAGATACGGCGACTTCACCACCATCACCCGCCGCAAAACCTTGAGCCAGAGCACGGACAGCGACCAGGCTATCTTCGAGACGGGACAGGGGCTGCTCAAAAAAGCCTTATCCGGGGAGAGACGGGCGGTGCGCCTCATCGGCATCGGGGTATCGGAGCTGGTGGAGGCGGGGCGGCAGCTGGATATGATGGACGGCTCCGCTCAGAGACAGGAGCAGCTGAACAAAGCCATCGACCGCATCCGCAAGAAGTACGGCTTTACCTCCATCCAGACGGGGCGGACGCTGAAGCTTAAAGATGTCTTTGAGGGGGGCGGAGAGGGCTATTCCTTAAACACGCCGAGCCTGTCGCGGTAAAACACCCCGAAAATTGACAGTCGTCATCCCTCTAATATATGCTCAACAGGATTCCCTTTTAATTAGGCTAGAAATGAGCGCGTGGGCTTGAACACCGAAGCGCAAAGATACCCCCGATACCGCTGGGTTATCTTGGGCATAGCCTGGCTAACGCTGTTATGCCTCTACTGGTCCTGGTTTTTGATACCGTCGCTGGCTTCTCGCCTCACCGCCGACCTGGGCTTAAGCCACATGCAGTACACCCTGATATTCACCGCGCCCGTCATGATGGGCATCTGGTGCGCCATCACCGCGGGCGCCGCCGCCGACCGCTTCGGCATCAGGCGGGTGGTAGCCATAGCCGCCTTTCTGGGCGGGGCGGGGGGGCTGGCCCGGGCTTTCGCCCCCAACTTCGAGGTCATGTTTATCATGATGTGCCTGGTGGGCATGGCCGCCTACGGGTCGATGTCCAACCTGCCCAAGCTGGTGGCTATCTGGTTCCCGCCCAAGCAGGCCGGGTTCGCCGCCGGTATCTATACGATGTCCATCGGCCTCGGGCTGACCCTGGGGCTGTTTACCGCCCCCCTCTTCCGAGACTGGCAGACGGCTTTCACTGTTGTCGGCATCATCACGCTGGTAGCCGCTCTATTGTGGGCTCTGCTGGCCCGGAACGCCCCCAAGGGGGTCGAGATAAAGATGCCGCCCATGATTTCGGGCATCAAAAGGGGGCTGCACAGCCGCAACATCCTGCTGGTCTGCGTGGTCTATTTCCTTTATATGGGGATGTTTACCGCGTTTTCGGGGAACTTTCCCGAAGCGCTGGAGCTAATTCATCATATCAGCCCGGCCACGGCGGGGGCTATCACCGCCATGCTCACCGGCGCCGCTATTCTGGGCAACCTGCTCGTGCCCGCCCTCTCCGACAGGCTGGGGCGGAGGAAGCCCTTTATCTACGGCGCGGCGATTATTATTCCGGTAAGCCTCTTCTTTGCCTGGCAACTGGCTCCGAGCGTGGCGACCTGGGTGCTGGTCTTCGTGGGGGGGCTCGCCGTGGGCACCCTGCCGCCGATAATATTGACCATGCCGCTGGAACTGCCCGAAATCGGCCACGAACACGTGGGCGGCACCACCGGACTGATGATATCGGCGCATTCTGTTGGGGGCGTTATTATACCGCTCTTGGTGATATCGCCCATCGTGGCCGCGGGCACATCGGGAGCCTACACCATCGGCTTCCTGGTCCTTGCGCTGCTTATCGCCGCCGCTATAATACCCACTCTATTCCTGAGGGAGACGGGGCGGAGGGGGCGGGGCTAGGTTATAACAGCTCTTCCAGAATCTCGGCGGAGGCGCGGACAAAGCCGGGGCAAAGCTTGCCGAACAGCCCCTTGTCCTTGGCGGCCTGCAAGCCTTCGGGAGTGCTTATATCGTAACCGAGCAGTTCGCGGCAAAGAATCGAGCCGTGGCGGTCTTTAAACCTCTCCAGAAAGCGGCCTATCAGGCTAAAGGCCTTCTCCTGAGACGCCTCATCTCCGGCCACCGTCGCGCCGTGTTTCAGCCCTATGACCATGAGGGCGCCGGTCACCACCCCGGCAGGTCCCGCCCTGGTGGCCGATGCCTCCCCCCAGGCCGCTGGCGACCTTAAGCGCCAGCTCGCGCTCCAGGCCGAACCGGGGGCCATAAGTGGCCAGCACCGACTGAGAACAGCTGAAGCCCTGTTCGAAACAGCCGACGGCCAGTTCTACGTCACTCATATCAGCCCACTAGCCGCTTTTCGCCCTTGATTTTCTGGATGTCGGTGATGTCCTGGCTGACCTCGACTATGCCCAGGTAGTTGCCCGCCTTATCCTTGACCGGGAAATAGCGGATATAGACCTTTTGCCCCTTAAGGTCTATCCAGAAATCGGCGACCTTCCTCTTGCCGCTCTTTAGGTCGGCGACGACCTCGTTGACCTTGTCAATGCTCTGCTTGGGATGGCAGTTTTGCACCTTCAGGCCGATGACGGCGGGCGTGCGGCGGAAGATGCGGTCGTCGTGGCGGCTGTAGTAGCTGACGGTGTCGTCTTTGTCGACGAAGGTTATATCTACGGGCAGGGCGTCGAAGACGGCTTCGATGGTTTCCGCGGAAAGTTTTTCCAGCATAATTCACCTCCTATTTTCGCTACCCTAATTATACACCAGTCAGCCCGATTTGAGTCCAGTGTTCTCATAAAGCTTAACTAATGGTATAATAGAAAAAACTGTTTTTCGGAGAGCCGGCTTAGATGTGGGAATCGTTCACGGATAAAGGGGTCTGGGTACTGGTCGCCATTGCTGTCGGCGCTGTCCTCTTCTTCCTGTTAAGGCACTGGACGCCCTGGATTGTAGCCAGGCTGGTGCCCGAGCAGATGAAAGAGCAAAGGGAAAGCTTCGAAAGGGCAGTCAGCCTGACAATCGCCATTGTCGGCGGTACTCTTTTAGCCCTCGGTATAACCGCCGTGGCCGTCGCGTTCTACGGCGTGGACCTCGGCCCAACCTTTCAGGCGATAGGCGACTGGTTTTTGAGCCACGGCATCCGTATCTTTGCCATCATCCTGATTTCATGGTTCGTCTATAAAATGCTCGGCGTAATAATGCCGGTT
>DATKYX010000066.1:0-7420 GCA_035528255.1 Dehalococcoidales bacterium
GTTAGACGCCGCCTATATTCCCGTTGAATCGGAGCACTCGGCGATGAGCGCCTGCCTCGGCTCAGCGGCTACGGGCGCCCGGACCTTTACCGCTACGGCGGGACAGGGGCTGGAGCTGATGCACGAGGTGCTCTATGTCGCCTCGTCGATGCGCCTGCCCATGGTGATGGCGGTGGCTAACCGGGCGCTGTCATCGCCTTTAAGCGTCTGGGGCGACCACTCCGATGTTATGGCCGTTCGCGATACCGGATGGATTCAGATATTTACCGAAAACGGGCAGGAAGTGGTGGACAATGTCTTCTGCGCCTTCCGCATCGCTGAAGACCAGAAGGTTTTGCTTCCCGTGATGATTCACCTCGACGGTTTCCACCTCTCTCATGTTATCGAACCGATAGTCTTCCCCGAACAGAGCGCCGTCGATAAGTTCCTGCCGATTAATAAATACCCCCTGCCCCTCCACCCCGATAAACCGGTAACCATGGGGGATTTCGCCCCGCCTATCACCTACCCCGAGGCGAAGTGGGCGCAGGAGGTCAACCTGAGAGCCTCCAAAGAGATAATCATCAAGGTCTGGCAGGAGTTCGGTAAGGCTTTCGGGCGTAATTACTCACCTGTGGAAAGCTATAAGACCGAGGACGCCAAAGTCTTGCTGCTCACAATGGGCAGCTTCAGCGAGACGGCGATGACGGTCATCGATAAGCTCAGGAACGAGGGCCGAAAGGTGGGACTGGTAAGATTCCGCCTCTGGCGTCCCTTCCCCTTCGAGGAGTTCCGCCAGGCGGTCAAGGGTGCCGAGACCCTCATTGTTGTCGATAGGGCGCTCTCCTTCGGCGGCCCCGGCGGGCCCGTCTGCTCCGAGGTAAGGTCGGCTCTCTACGGCGAGGCTAAGAAACCTAAGGTCGTCAGCTTCATAGCCGGGATAGGGGGCAGGGATATTACCCAGGACGGCTTCGAGACGATAATCAATAAAGGCATTGAAATATCGCAGAAGGGCAGCGAGAACGAGTTTGAGATATTTGGGGTGAGGGACTGATGCAGAATTACAACGTCTATGTTCCCCGACTGGTAACTAAAAAGGATACCTTTGTCTCCGGCCATCGTGCCTGTATAGGCTGCGGCGAAGCACTGGCGGTAAGGCTTGCCTGCAAGGCGTTGGGGCAGAATGTCGTTATCGCCAATGCCACCGGCTGCATGGAGATAGTCTCCTCCCCGCTCCCCACCACCTCCTGGAAGGTTCCCTGGATTCATACCCTCTTCGAGAATAGCGCCGCGGTGGCTTCGGGCATCGAATCAGGACTTAAGATGTTGATGAAAAAGGGCAGGATAGCCCAGCAGGATATCAAGGTTATAGCTATGGCCGGCGACGGCGGCACCAGCGATATCGGCTTACAGGCGCTGTCGGGGGCTTTGGAAAGAGGCCATAACTTCCTCTACATCTGCTTCGATAACGAAGCCTATATGAACACCGGTATCCAGCGCTCTTCCGCTACCCCCTTCGGCGCGGCTACCACCACCTCCCCCGTGGGCAAGCTGAGTATCGGCCAGTTCAGCTGGAAGAAGAATATGCCGGCGATTGCCGCCGCCCATAATATCCCCTACGTGGCTACCGCCTGTCCCAGCTATCCCTTCGACATGATAGAGAAGATAGAGAAGGGGGCTTCGACCCCTGGTCCCGCCTATGTTCACGTGCTTTCGGTCTGTCCCACCGGCTGGAGGTGTTCCACCGATTTAACGGTCAGGATGGGGCGTCTGGCGGTGGAAACGGGCATATTCCCGCTCTACGAAGTGGAATATGGCAAGTATAAACTGAACTTCGATTTCCCCGAACTCAGGCCTGTTGCCGACTACCTGAAACTGCAGGGTAGGTTCCGGCACCTGTCTGAAGACTTAATAGCTAAGATACAAAAGCGGGTGACCGCTGAATACGCCGCGCTTAAGGAGAAGTCGATTGACGACGAAAAATAAGCCGACCAAGCAGAAGGTGACCTCGATACTAGATAGCTATGAAGGCGACCCGGGCATGTTGGTAGCCATCCTGCAGGACATACAGGCGGAGTATAACTACCTGCCCAAGGAGTCCCTGACCCATATCAGCGAAGGGCTGGATATCCCTATGACCCAGGTCTATAGCGTCGCCACCTTCTTCAAGGCTTTCAGCCTCAAACCGAGGGGACGCCACATAATCAACGTCTGCCTGGGCACCGCCTGCCACGTCAGGGGAGCCGGCAGGGTTCTCGAGGAGATAGGGCGGCAACTTGACATAAAGCCAGGCGAAACGACCGGAGACTTCAGGTTCACCATGGAGACGGTCAACTGTGTCGGCGCCTGTGCCCTGGGGCCGATAGTGGTCATCGACGGTAAATATTCGGGGCAGATGAAGACCGATAAGGTGAAAACTTTGCTGGAGAGTTACGATTAAATGGCCAAACAAAGCAATAATCGGCTGAGCTCGCCGCAGGAGTTAGAGGCTCTAAGAGAATCAATAATCAAGAGTAGAGACCCTAGCCAGACCTGCATCGTCATATGTGGTGGCACCGGCTGCCTGGCTTTGGGAGCCCAGGAGGTTATAACCAACTTCCAGCGGGAAATAGAGAAAGGCGGGCTGGAGAAGAAGCTGGCTCTCAGGATAACCGGCTGCCCCGGCTTCTGCGAGAGAGGTCCGCTGGTGGTAATCAAGCCGGAAAACATCCTTTATCAGCAGGTAAAAGGCGAGGATGTTGTTGAGATAGTCTCGGAGACGGTCAAGGGCAAAATTGTTGATAGGTTGCTTTACATCGACCCCGATACTGGGAGGAAAATAACCTATGAGCATGAGGTGCCATTCTATAAAAAGCAAAAGCGCCTCCTCCTCGGCGACAATAGCAACATTGACCCCACTGATATTCGGGACTATCTGGCCCTGGGTGGCTATGCCGCTTTAGGCAAGGCGCTTTCTAATATGTCCCCTGAGGGAATAATCGCCGAGGTTAAGAAAGCGGGCTTAAGGGGGCGGGGTGGCGGTGGCTTCCCCACTGCTACCAAGTGGGAGACCTGCCGCAATGCCGAGGGCGATACACGGTATATCATCTGTAACTGCGACGAGGGCGACCCCGGCGCTTTCATGGACCGGAGTCTGATGGAGGGCAACCCCCACAGCGCCCTGGAGGGAATGGTTATCGGCGCCTACGCTATCGGCGGCCATCAGGGCTACATCTACGTCCGCAACGAGTACCCGCTGGCGGTCAAGAACGCCCAGATAGCCATCGAGCAGGCGGAGAAGCTCGGCTTGCTGGGCAAGAACATACTGGGTTCCAGATTCGACTTCAACGTCAAGATAAGCCGCGGCGGCGGCGCCTTTGTCTGCGGTGAATCAACGGCGCTGATGGCTTCGCTGGAGGGCAAGGTCGGCGAACCCAGAGCGAAATACGTCCACACCTCGGAGAAAGGCCTGTGGGAGCAGCCGACCAATCTTAATAACGTAGAAACCTGGGCTAACGTCCCGTTAATCATTAAGAACGGCGCCGACTGGTACGGCAAGATAGGCAGCCAGGGCAGCAAGGGAACCAAGATTTTCTCGCTGGTGGGCAAGATTAACAACACCGGCCTCATCGAAGTCCCCATGGGAGTTGCCCTGAAGGACATTATCTATGGCATCGGCGGCGGCATACCCGACGGCAAGAAATTCAAGGCGGTACAGACCGGCGGCCCTTCGGGCGGCTGTATCCCCGAAAACCTGCTCAACCTGCCCGTTGACTTCGATGAGCTGGATAAAGCCGGCTCTATGATGGGCTCGGGCGGCATGATTATCATGGACGAGAACACCTGCATGGTGGACATCGCCAAGTACTTCGTCAATTTCCTGGAGGGCGAGTCCTGCGGCAAGTGCCTGCCCTGCCGCGAGGGCCTGAAACGTATGAGCCAGATACTAACCGACATTACCGAGGGCAGAGGTAAGGAAGGCGATATCGAGCTACTGGAGAGGCTGTCAGCCACGCTCATCGACACCTCGCTGTGCGCCCTGGGCAGCACCGCTCCCAACCCCGTCTTAACCACCCTGCGCTATTTCCGCGATGAATACGAAGCCCACATCAAGGACAGGCGGTGTCCCGCCGGCGTTTGTAAGGAGCTGGTAACTTATAGCATTGATAAGGAAAAGTGCCCCGGTTGCGGCCTTTGCGTCAAAGCCTGCCCGTCCGAGGCGATAACCGATATGGGCAAGAAGAAGCCCGTGGCCTTGGACCAGGAGAAGTGCATAAAGTGCGGCGCCTGCTATGACGTCTGCAAGCTAGGGGCGGTAATAAGGAAATGAAAATGGTCAAGCTGACAATCAACGGCCAGAAAGTTCAGGCCGAAGAGGGGATAACCATACTGGAGGCAGCCCAGGATAACAACATCTACATACCCACTCTCTGCCACCACGAAGAGGTGACCTCTTACGGCGCCTGCCGCCTTTGCCTGGTCGAAGTTACCAAGAACGGACGGGAAAGGCTGGTGGCTTCCTGCCTTTACGAGGTGGCGGAGGGGTTGAAAGTAACAACCGACTCGGAGAGAATCGCCACCAACCGCAAGATGTTGATGGAGCTCCTCCTGGCCCGCTGTCCCAACAACAAAGCGGTGCAGGATTTAGCCCATAAGCTGGGCGTCGAGAAGACGAGCTTTAAGCTCGACGATAACGACTGTATGCTCTGCGCCCTATGCGTCAGGGTCTGCCAGGAGGTTGTCGGTGTCTCGGCCATCAGCCTGGTTAACCGCGGCGTTGACCGCGCCATAGCCACCCCCTACTTCGAAGCCTCCAATGTTTGTATCGGTTGTGGCTCCTGTGCCTATGTCTGTCCGGTTGACGCCATAAAGTTCGAGGAAGTCGGCGATACCAGGCACATTTACTGGCCCAATAACGATATGGAATTCAAGCTAAAGAAGTGCCAGAAATGCGGCCGTTACTTTGCCCCCCAGGTTCAGCTGGACTATATCATAAAAAAGGCGGGGTTGGCTCCCGACGCCTTCGATAACTGCCTCGACTGCCGGGATTAACCCCCGCTTTTTCTCCCGCATTGACCCTTAATCATAGCCTTGCTATACTCTGGTGTGCGGGGTGTAGCGCAGTTGGTCTAGCGCGCAGCGTTTGGGACGCTGAGGTCGGCGGTTCAAATCCGCCCACCCCGACCACTAATCGCTTGATACAGACTTTAAGCTACCTTTAGTCAGCGTTGAGGATTTGGTCAAGCTGCTCATCCTCAATCTGGGTGTCAAGCTGCACCCACAGGGGCATGTGGTCTGACAGCTCGTAGGTAAATTCGTCGTCGTCGTCCATATCCGGAAATTCCTTTTTAGAAAAGAGCTCCCGCCAGTCGTTGCAGTAGAAATCAAGCACCCCGCCCTTACCCTTTGAGGTCGTGGTATGGCGGCGGTAGTGAAGTATCTGGTCGTAGCGCTTGTTGCGGGCCAGGTTGCTGCCGTGCTCGATGCCCCGCAGGGCATCGGGGATTTCCAGCCCCTTGCTGGTGATTGCCTTGTAGAGAGGGCCACCGACCTTGGGGATGTTGAAGTCCCCCATAACGATGAAATCCTTATCGACCACATATTTCTCCTGGCAGCGCTTATCTACCCATTTAGCCAGCTCTTTCAGTGGGATAATTCGGGAAGCCGCGCTTTCACCCCAGCGGATATGGACGGTGAGCAATATGAAGTCGAAGTTGCCGGCGCTGAAGGAGGCCATAAACGGGCTACGCCACCAGACGAGGGTCGGTGCGTACTGTTTGGTTACCCGGTTTTTTTTCAGCGGCGGGTCAGCCTCGGCGGCCAGCCCGGTAAAGGCGGCCACCCGCTTATCGTAGAGGTAGGCGATGCGCTCCCGGTTGCCAGCACGGTCGGTGTTAAAGTCGGAGAAGACTACGCGCCAGTAGGGCCCTAGAATCTTCATCACGCGCTTGAGGTCGGTGAGGTCATCCCGCAGCTCGACGATAGCGGTGATGTCGAACTGGTGCAGAATCTCAGCAATGTAATGGATAGCCGCCTCGCTGCGCCGCTTGCGCCGCCGCATCCTGCCGAACTCGCGGATATTCCAGGTGGCGATATTCAGTGTCTTATCCAGTATAGAGGGACTGATATCGGCTTTCTTGATGCGCTTTCGCAAAACTTTCAGCCCCCGGGCAATCTCCGGACTGATTTTGCCGTGAAACATAGCTCGTCTCCTTTCTATGTATCGAGACTTGAGTCTAGTCCCCTTTTGCGTCGTTTGTCAAGACCCTGGCTTGAGGAGATGCCAACTGTCCAGCAGGCTAAGGCACTGGATACACTAAAGGAAAAGCGCTACAATACAGAGGAAAAAGGGTGGCTAAGGGAGTGGCTAGGTAAAGAGGTGAAATAGCTTGCCCTGAGGCTTGCTTTGCTCGAAGGAGCCATTTAGTATTATGGAGCGAAAAATCAAGGTCCGTTTCGCGTCGGGAGGCGAAAAAGAGGTGACGGTCGAGGAGGCAAAGAGAATCCTGGACGAAACCTACGACGACCCTCTGGGCGGTCTGGTAGCCGATGTCAAAACCGAAAAGGTTATTGACCAGATAGACCCGGACTTGGAAGAGATTTTTGTTTTAGACACGATAATCGGCGGCGGTTAGCTCGTTATGAGGGAGTAGCTGATAAAAAATGCTCAGTCAAGAGGAATTAGAAAGATACAGCCGCCAGATATTGATTAACGGCTTTGGCGAGGAAGGACAGGCCAGGCTAAAAAAGGCCAAGGTCTTTATTGCCGGCGCCGGCGGCCTGGGCTCGATAACCGCCACCTACCTGGCGGCGGCTGGGGTGAGGGTAATACGGGTGGTTGACCACGACACCGTAGAGCTCAGCAACCTGAATCGGCAAATACTGCACCGCGACGAAGACATCGGCAAAAATAAGGTCGATTCGGCGGCGAAAAGGCTCAAAGACATAAACCCGGAGGTAAAAATAGAAGCCATCGCCGAAAAGATAACCGAAGCCAATATCTCCAAGCTGGTGGCTGACTCTGACCTGATAGTTGACGCCATGGACAACCTGCCCACACGCTACTTGCTGAATAAGACAGCAATAGAAAAGAAAATCCCCTTCTTTCACGGCGCCGTTAACGGCTTTGAGGGCAGAGCGATGACCATAATCCCGGGCCAGACCGCCTGCCTGAGGTGCGTCTACCGCGGGGCGGTCGTCGAAGGGAGTTTTCCCGTGGTTGGCGTTACCCCCGGGGTCATCGGCTGCATTCAGGCAACAGAGGTAATAAAGTACATCGTGGGAACAGGGCAACTGCTGGGTAACCGACTGCTCGTCTATGACGGGCTGAACATGAAATTCACCCAGTTCAAGGTGAAGCGAGACCCCAATTGCCAGCACTGCGGCGCTCTGAAGGATAAGAGTTGAGCGTTAAGATAAAGCTTCATCACTCACTTGTTAAACTCGCCGACGGCCGGGCGGT
>DATKYX010000067.1:0-3574 GCA_035528255.1 Dehalococcoidales bacterium
TTGCCGGAGTTGACCCTGCTGGTCACCGCCGTCGTGGTCATTCTGCTCGACCTTTTCCTCAAGCAGAAGTGGGTGCTGGCGGCAATCAGCATCGCCGGCATCGCCGTCTCGGCGGGCTTCGCCGTAGCCATGTGGGGCGGCGATTCGGAGTCCATCTTCTTCGGCATGATGGCGGTGGACAACTTCGCTATTTTCTTTAAACTGCTCTTCCTGGTCATCGCCGCCCTGGTCATTTTAGCCTCGACGGACTACGTCTCCAAGCTGTCCCGCTTCCGGGGCGAATACTACGCTTTGGTGCTCATCTCGGCGCTGGGCATGATGCTCATGGCCGCCGCCACCGAGCTTATCTCCATCTATATCTCGTTAGAGCTCACCAGCATCTCTCTCTATATCCTGGTCGGCTTCCTTAAAGACCCCAGGTCCACCGAGTCCGCCCTGAAATACCTGTTGCTGGGCGCGGTGGCTTCGGCGGTGCTGCTCTTCGGCATGGCGCTTATCTTCGGCTTCACCGGCCAGACCCAGCTCGGCGATATCGCGGCGGCTATCCAGTCCATGTCGCTTTCGGGAGTAATGTCCAGCCCCGGCCTTATCGCCGGTATAGTGCTCATCATCGCCGGCTTCGGCTTCAAGATTGCCGCCGTGCCCTTCCACATGTGGGTGCCCGATGTCTATGAAGGCGCCCCCACCCCCGTCACCGCCTATCTCTCCGTGGCCAGCAAGGCGGCCGGCTTCGCCATCCTCTTAAGGGTATTCTTCTCCGCCTTCAGCTTCCCAACCTGGCTCAGCCTCGACTGGGGCATGGTCTTCGCCATTCTGGCCGCCGTCGGCATGACGGTGGGCAATATCGTCGCCCTCACCCAGACCAACATCAAGCGCATGCTCGGTTACTCCAGCATCGCCCAGGCGGGCTACCTCATGGTGGGCCTGGCCACGGTGGGCTTTGTCTCCCCTATCCTGAGCGACAACTCGGTCTTTGCCGGGCAGAGCGGCTTGCTCTTCTTCCTGGCCAGCTACGCCCTGACCAACCTGGGCGCTTTCACCGCTATCATCGCCATATCGGGCAAGGTCGACAGCGACCTGATTAAAGACTATACGGGCATGGGCAAGCGCGCGCCGCTGCTGGCATTAGCCCTCAGCCTCTGCCTCATCTCCCTTATCGGTATGCCCCCCGCCGCCGGCTTCATGGCCAAGTTCTATATCTTCAGCGGGGCGGCTCAGCACGGCCTGCTCTGGCTGGTCATTATCGCCGTCATCAACAGCGTCATATCGGCCTACTACTACCTGCGTGTGGTCAAGGTGATGTGGACGGGCCAGCCCGCCTCCGAGACCAGGGTGCCCTCCTCCATAGCCTTGAGGGTGGCGCTGGCGCTCTCCTGCCTCGGCGTACTGGCGCTGGGCATTGTCCCCGGCTTCGTGATGAAGCTGGCCGAGATGGCGGCTAAGATTTTCGTTCCCTAGCCCCCCCGCGTTTTATTTCCCACCCAAAACCCACCCTACAGAGGTGTAACCTCTATATACTTCTCTCCCCACCCAGTCTCCCCCTTTGAAAAAGAGCCTGCCCTGCACTTGTTGCAGGGGGGATTAAGGGGGATTTTCGTAACTACCACCGTCATTGCGAGGAGCGCAGCGACGAAGCAATCCCCAGTTGCTTTTGCCCCTAACTTCTTTGTATGCTATGATTTACTCATATAAGGAGGAGGAAAATGTCAGCAACGTTAAAGAAACTATTAATGCTGTCCCTGGCGCTGGTACTGTCTTTCAGTCTGGTCGCCTTCGTCGGCTGCAAAGAGCAGCTTCCCCAGGATGAAATAGACCGGATAATCGCCGACGCCGAAACAGCCAACTACGATACCGTCAGCTTCGACGTGGATATGCCCATGACGGTAGAGGCGGAAGGCGGCTCCGACCCGGGCACGGTGATCGTCGACATTAGCGGCACCGGTAGCATGGACATCGTCAACCAGGCGATGCAGATGACCATGGACATGGGAATGAATATGATGGGGGAATCCCAGGACATGAGCGCCGAGGTCTATATCCTCGACGGCTGGATGTACACCGGCGTGGTAATCTCAGGCATGGGCGAACAGTGGGTGAAGTCGGCGATGACCGAGGCGCTGTGGCAGGAGCAGGACCAGGTCAACCAGTATACAGAACTGCTGGCGACGGCCGTCGAGGTTAAATACAAGGGCACCGAGACGGTGAACGGCATCGAGTGCTACGTTTTCGAGATAGAGCCCGACATGGACACCCTGGGCGCCTTGCTGACCGAGGAGACAGCGAGCATGGGTGCAATGAACCTGAGCGGCCTCGACCTGGAACAGCTCTACAAGGAACTGTCGGTCAAAGAATGGCTGGCTAAGGACGGCTGCCGGTTGCAGAGGGCGGAGGTGGTGATAGTCATGGAACTACGCCCCGAGGATGTCGGCGCTAGCAGCGATGACTTCGAAAAGATGACCATAGGTATCAGCATGATCATGAGATTTTACGCCTACGGCCAGCCCCTGAACGTGGTGTTACCCCCCGAAGCGCTGGCTGCCGAAGAGACTCCCCTGGAGCAATAAGGTTATCTGCCGATAGCGGCTAAACTTAAGAGGTAAATGTTGAACCGGACGCGGGGCTTTGTCAACCAGAACCGCTTCAGGGCGAGCAAGGCGGTCAAGAAGCTGAAAAAGGCCAAGCCCCCCGGTCTTAAAAAGGAGAAGCTACGTTGAGCGACAAGCTGCGCTGGCCCACCTTCTGGGCGCTGGTGGCGGTCTTCGCGCTCATCATCTGCCTCTTCGCCATCCCCGCCTTCGGAGAGCTGTTCACCGGCACCGTCCTATTCCTGACGCCCTTCGCCCTCTTCTTCCTGCTCGGCATCGCCCTGATAATCTTTAGCGCCCGGGGCGCGGCAACCGGCTGGCTCAAGACCTTCTTTATCCTCGCCGGGGCTTCGGCGGCGGGTATTTTGGTCAGCGTCCTGCTGCATAACCTGGTCTACGGGCTTTTCGAACACTTCGCTGGCGCCGACTTCTGGAACGGCGGCGACGAGTTTTTCTTCTTCATCATGGCGACCATCGTCTGCCCGCTGGGCTTCCTGGTGGGAGCGGTGGGCACTATAATTGCCGGCGCCAGACGCCGCAGAACCGCCCCTTAACCCCCCGCCTTGACACCTAATAGGGGCGATGCTACACTTTTGGCTGCCTAGCTTCGATTTCAGGTAATAGACCATGAAAAAAATCGGTATTCTCTATCACCCCATGAACGATGCCGCCCGCGCTATGGCTGAGGAGGTCAGGGCTTTCCTGGCCGCCCGCGGCATATCGGTCTGGCTCTGCTCGGTATGGGACGGCGAGCAGGCCAAGCCCCAGGTTGACGGCACCGACCTGCTGCTCACCGTCGGCGGCGACGGCACCATCTTAAGAGCGGCGCAAATAGCCGCCGGCGCTAAAACGCCCGTCCCCATCACCGGCATCAACATGGGCAAGCTCGGCTTCATGACCGAGCTCGGCGCCAAAGAGGCCAAAGAAAAACTGCCCGCCCTGCTCGAGGGCAAGGGCTGGCTCGACGAAAGGGCGATGCTCGAAGCCGA
>DATKYX010000068.1:0-4142 GCA_035528255.1 Dehalococcoidales bacterium
GGGGCGGAGCGCCGAATGGCAAAACCCCCGCTTCCCCTCAAGGCGGTTGACGCCGCACTGGCGCGGGCATATATCGCAGGCGCTCAACCGCGCCTCGAGCGCCTCCGCCCGGCGTTCCAGCTCCCCGGAACGATAGAGGGCAATATATCCCGGCTCCATATCTTTCATGGCTTGACAGCCCCACACCCCGAGCCGAAGGGCGTCCCGGGGAGTTTATATTTCCTGCCCAGGTGCTCTATCTCCACCCAAAAGTTGCGCGCCCCTAGTTGTGGGCTGGACAGGAGGTCGGCTGGCGAAGCCACCTCCGCCCAGGGGAAGCGCATCATTTGAGCCTTCTTTACCAGTTCGGCTTTGGCGTGGCTTTTCGTCCAGCGTTCCAGGACTTCGATAATGTGCTCGATATGCTGGCGGCGGTAGTCCCCGTCCCGCCATTTTTCATCGGTTAAGTCTTCCGCCATATCCTCCGAGGCGAGCCATTCCACCAGCGTTTCCCATTGATAGAGCAGGGAGAGTAAAACGTAGCCGTCCCTGGCGGGAAAGACGCGGAAGGCGTCGTTCCAGTGCAAACTGCCCCGGCGTTGAGCCACCGTGTCCTCGTAGAAATAGCGCACCAGGACGTGGTCGAGGGCGGCGGCGGCGCATTCCTGCAGGGAGATATCGATATGCTGGCCTTTGCCGGAGCCGTGGCGGCGATAGAGCGCCAGCAGGACGCCGACGGCGGCGAAGAGGGAGGCGAGATAGTAGCTCTGGTTGCCGAAGGGTTTCAGCGGCGGCTTTCCCGGCTCGCCGTTGACGTAGAGCTGGCCGCCCAGAGCGCTGGAAACTAAATCACAGGATTTATAGTCGCGGTAGGGGCCGTCCTTACCGAAGGGGGTGACCGAGGCCATGATGAGGCGGGGGTTGATTTCGCTTAGCCGGGGGTAACCCAGGCCGAGAGTATCCAGATAGCGCGGGGGGCGGCTTTCCACCACTATGTCGCTTTTTTCGACCAGCCGCTTGAATAGCTCCCGCCCCGCCTTTAGCTCTATATTAAGGGTCAGCGACTGCTTGCCCCGGTTTTCCCAGTGAAAAGAGGGCGCGCCCGGTTTCTCTATGCGGATGACCTCCGCCCCCATGTCGGCCAGGAAGCGGGGGCAGAGCAAAGCCTTTTCGTCGGTTAAATCGAGGACGCGGTAGCCGGATAAGGCAGAGCCTTGCCTGTTCATAGTTTCGATAGCGCGGCGGCAATACGCTGGAGCGAGCGCTCCCGGCCCAGCACCGCCATGGTCTCGAAGAGGGGCGGGGCGGCGGTCTGGCCGGTAACAGCCACCCGGAGCACGCCGAAGAGCTGGCCCGTCTTGAGTTCCAGCTCCGGTGCCAGGGGGCGGAGCACCGCCTCCAATGAGTCCTCGTCGAAGGCTTTCAGGGGCTCCAGCTTTTGCTGCGCCGCCTTTAATGCCTTAACGGTGGCGTCTTTATCCATCTTCTTGCCGATAAGCATAGCCGGGTCGTAGTTAAGCTTCTCGACGAAGAAGAAGCGGGTCAGCCCGACCACTTCGAGCAGGGTCTTGGCGCGCTCCTGCACCAGGGGCAAAACTTTTCTGACATAGTCCTCGTTTTCGATGACCGCCTTGCCCGTGTCTATATCGGTCATCAGGTAAGGCTGCGCGGCGTCGAAAAACTCCCCGGGGGTAAGGCCGCGGATATAGACGCCGTTCATCCAGTCCAGCTTATCGCGGTTGAAGATGGCGCCGGTCTTGCCGATTCGCTCCAGCGAGAAGTTATCCACCAGCGCCTGGCGGGTGATTATCTCGGTCTTGTCGTCCAACGACCAGCCGATGAGCGCCAGGAAGTTGAACATGGTCTGGGCGAGGTAGCCCTGGTCGCGGTATTCCAGTATGGAGACGGAGCCGTGCCGCTTGCTCAGCTTGGCGCGGTCGGGGCCCAGTATCATGGGGTGGTGAATGAACTCCGGCGGCTCGAAGCCGAGCGCCTTGTAGAGCAGGAGGTGGCGGGGGGTGCTCGATACCCACTCCTCGGCGCGGATGACGTGGCTGATTTCCATGGCGTGGTCGTCGACGACGTTAGCCAGGTGGTAGGTGGGGTAGCCGTCGGATTTAAGCAGGACGAAATCGTCCAGGGTGCTGTTCTCGAAGACGACATCGCCGTATATCAGGTCCTTAAAGCGGGTCTGTCCTTCCCGCGGGATCTTAAAGCGCACCACGGGTATTATGCCCTCGGCCTGCTTTTGGGCACGCTCTTCGGGGGAAAGCTCGCGGCAGTGGCGGTCATAACCGGGGGGCTGCTTGCGCTTGACCTGCTCGGCGCGCATGGCGTCGAGGCGCTCCGGCGAGCAGTAGCAGTAGTAGGCGTCCCCCTGCTCAACCAGCTTCTCGGCGGCGTCTTTGTAGAGCTTCAGCCGTTGCGACTGGTAGTAGGGGCCGTAGTCGCCGCCGACGTCGGGGCCTTCGTCCCAGTTCAGCTCCAGCCAGCGCAGGGAATCCAGTATGCCCTTCTCCGCGCCCTCGACCTTGCGGGTGACGTCGGTGTCCTCGATTCGCACGATAAATTTGCCGCCGTAGTGGCGGGCGAAGAGCCAGTTAAATAAAGCCGTGCGGATATTGCCCACGTGGGGATATCCGGTGGGGCTGGGGGCAAAGCGGACCCGGACTGGTCTGGTCATTCGGTCTTTTCCTTAATCGCCTTTATTTCTCTTTCCAGCTTTTTAATCTTCCTCCGCGCCCAGACGATGAAGCCGATGACCATCAGGCTGAACACGAAAAACGAGAGTATCAGAATCTGGAAGCCTGTGTCGGGTTCGTCCCGCCAGACCAGATAGCCCACCAGCACCCCGCCGATAACGGGGTTAATGATAGCCAGTATGAAGCCGAAGATGGCCAGGATAGACATTTTTGCCTCCTTATTTTAGCCTATCTTTGTAGCTGGAATCATTTTAAATTCACCTTCTTTAACTGCTCGCATTAATCCACTTAGCTTGATAGCCTTGTCTGTTTTTTGAGTCAATTTAACTACGAACGGAAAGCCAGGTGCCGTACCTCTTGCCACCTCAACGAAAATCCCGTTAGTTTTGATACCGCCAAATTGTAAATCTTTATGAAAACCTTGACTAAACATACTATCCGATTTACACTTAACCTCAATATCACCCTCATCATTATCTACCAATATCAGATACCGCGAAATAGGCTCCAGATAAGTTTCAGCGCGAAATTCCACAGTTAACTCTCTATCATCCTCCTTGATATAACCACGAACATTTTGATAAATCTGAGTGCCCGGCTGATAAGTACTGCGGCCTTGAATGACATCTATCATCTGCCTTATTCCATTTTCCAATCCTTGGCCAAATATATCAATGTAGAGTGTTTGCAACAAAACATCGGGCATCATGCAGTCATCTAATTTAACTGGGGTAATCCTAACCTCTCCTTTTGTTGCTTTGATAATAGCATTTTGCCACTCAAGTTTTACCATTTTGCTGTCCAAGCTATTCTTCGAGACAAAGAAAAAGAAGAATTTGCAATTCCTCAGCCCTTCATCCATCTTGTCTATGAGCCCATCACCCGGCTGAATCGACCAGCTATCGTAGAATATCTTCTCCTGCCCGAAAACAGCCGCAAGTCTCTGCGCGATTGTATCTACAATTGGTTTATCTTTATGCGTATGACTAATAAAAATCATCTCTTTGACTGCCGCCTCACCATTCTACCATCTAATTTGGCGACATTCTAGGGTGGTGGAGAGAGAAGTATATAGAGGTTACACCTCTGTAGGGTGGGTATTGGGTGGGAAGAAAGACCCGGGTGGGGGCAAACTAAGCGATTGCCTCCAGCGCCTGTTCCAAATCGGGGGGCAGCGCGGACTCGAATTCAATGTATTTGCCGGTGGAGGGGAGCTTAAAGCCCAAACGGCAGGCGTGGAGGAACTGGCGGGAGAGGTGGGGGGACTTTACGCCGTAGATTTTATCGCCGACCACGGGAAAGCCGATTGCCGCCAGGTGCACCCTTATCTGGTGGGTGCGGCCGGTCTCGGGCCTGACCTCAAGCAAAGTGTAGCCGCCGATATATTTAACCACGCGGTATTTGGTGCGGGCTTCCCTGCCCGCCGCCACCACCGCCATGCGCTGGCGGTGACGGGGGTCG
>DATKYX010000069.1:0-2948 GCA_035528255.1 Dehalococcoidales bacterium
CTGGACGCCGAGATTACGCCCGACGTCAAGAAGGCCGAGGCCATACTGGACCACATCGCCACCGTGGCCGAGGACGAGGGCTACGAGGTGGAGACCGACCTGCTCCAGTCCCGCGAGGCGGGGCCGACCATCGTCGATGAAGCTGTGGAAAGGGAGGCCGATTTAATCCTGATGGGGGTGGTCTATAAGCGGCGTTTCGGGCAGTTCAGCCTGGGCAGCGTGGTGCCCTACGTGTTGCAGAACGCTCCCTGCGAGGTTATACTCTATCACCAATATACTCCGTAGTTTGGATTCAATGTTATGAAACTAGTAATTATGGGCTGCGGCCGGGTGGGGGGAAGACTGGCGGGTCTTCTGGACGTCGAGGGGCATAAAGTTACCATCCTCGACATCGATGATTACAGCTTTCGCCGACTGCCGCCGGAGTTCGGGGGCAACGCCCTGGTGGGCAACGGCACCGACGAGGCCGCGCTCAAAAAGGCGGGCATCGAGGCAGCCGACGTTTTTATCGCCCTTACCCAGGGGGATAACCGCAACATCATGGCCTGCCAGATTGCCAAGCACATCTTTAACGTGCCCCGCGTGCTCTGCCGCACCTACGACCCCCTGCGACAGGAGCTTTTCGGCTCGCTGGGCATCGAGACCTTCAGCCCGACCACAATCTTCGCCCAGATGCTGAAGGAGAAGCTTTCCGGGGAAAAACCGGAAGGAGAAAAGAAGGCTAAGTAATGTATATTGTTATTGTCGGCGGGGGGCAGGTGGGCTATTACCTGGCTAAGGCACTGCTGGACGAGGGGCACGAGCTGCTGGTGCTGGAAAAGGACGCCGCCAGGACCGCCTTTATCTGTAACGACCTGGGCAGCGTTGCCGTCCGCGGCGACGGCTGCGAGGTGACCACCCTGGACGAAGCGGGGGCGGGGCGGGCCGATATGTTCGTCGCCGTTACCGGAGACGACGAGGATAACCTGGTTGCCTGCCAGGCCGCCAAGCATAAGTTTAACGTGCCCCGCACCGTAGCCCGCATCAATAACCCCAAGAACGAGACCATCTTCAAGAAAATGGGTATCGACGTCGCCATCAGCAGCACCAATATCATCCTGGAGAACATAGAGGAAGAGGTACCGACCCACCCCATAACGCACCTGCTGGATATCCAGGAGCAGGGGCTGGAGATCGTGGAGATAAAAGTACCGCCCCACGCCACCACCATAGGCAAGACGGTGAAGGAGCTGCGGCTGCCGGCGGGGAATACGCTATCGCTGATTATCCGCGGCCAGCAGAAGCCTTTTGCCCCCAACGACGATACCGTCCTCGAGGCTGAAGACCATATAGTAGCCATCACCACCCCCGAGTCGGAAGAAGCTCTGGGGACCGCCCTCAGAGGTTCCTGAACATTTAGTCATACCCGGAGAAGCTAACACCAGGAGGCTTCCCGTGACCGCAGGCGCGAACCGATTCTGGGCGTTGATTACCCTGCTGCTGATAGCCGTTATCGTTATCGGGGGCATCATAGTCTGGCAAAAATACAGCCCCAGCGACCCCATCGAGATTACCCTCTCAGAGGAAACGGACGCCACCGACGGCGTCAGCCCGCAAGATGAGCCGCAGAAGATAGACATCAACCGCGCCGAAGCCTGGCTGCTGGAAGCGCTGCCCGGTATCGGGCCGAGCAAGGCGCAGGCTATTATCGATTACCGCGAGCAGAACGGGGGCTTTAGCGACGTCGTCGAGATAACCGAGGTTCCCGGCATAGGGATGTCTATGTACGAAGATATCCAGAACATGATTACCGTAGGCGATTAACACTCTAAGGAAGGCCGTTGGCACTTATATACTTGAGCAGTGCCTTTGTAATCGGTATCTTTCTGGGGTCCTGGCTCGACCCGCCCCTTGCCCTCCTCTTTGTCGGGCTGGCTCTCCTCCTCCTCCTTTTTTTCTTTCCCCACCGACGCAAGCTGATAATACTATCCGCCGTCTGTATTATCGCCTTTTTCGGGGGGGCTTTATGCTACCAGGCCAGCCAGCCCCTCAATGATGGCAGCCACATCTCGTCATACTTGGCAAAGGAAGATGAGGAAGCTAAAGTGGTTACAATCGAGGGGATGGTGAGCGCCGACCCCGAGGTCAGGGACAGCGCCACCCACATCCGGCTGTCGGTCAGCCGGATAAACCTGGGGGATGAAGAGAC
Organism: Dehalococcoidales bacterium; assembly: GCA_035528255.1. GTDB lineage: Bacteria > Chloroflexota > Dehalococcoidia > Dehalococcoidales > BS750m-G39 > E44-bin88. The sequence goes on from DATKYX010000069.1 coordinate 2,189, forward strand.
GGAGGATTGGCGGGAGGTAGAGGGCGACGTCCTTTTATCCGTGCCCCGCTACCCCGAATATAACTACGGCGATGTTTTAAAAGTGACGGGTGAGCTGGAGGCGCCGAGCCAAATCGGCGACTTCGACTACCGGGGCTACCTGGAGAACCAGGGCATCTACGCCACCATGTATTTCTATGGTTCAGGGGGTATAGAGCGCATAGCCACAGGCCAGGGGGTAAAACCGCTGGAGTGGATTTATTCGCTGAGACACAGCATGGCGGAGAGCATCGCCGAGGTCATGCCCGAACCGCAGGCGGCGCTCACCCAAGGCGTTTTGCTCGGCATCAGGTATAACATCCCCGCCGACATTAAATACGAGTTTTCTCAAACCGGCACCGCCCACCTGCTGGCTATCTCCGGCCTGCACCTGAGCATAATGGCGGGGATACTGCTCAGCATTGGCATCTGGCTCTTCGGCAAGAAGCGCTTTATCTACATCTGGCTGGCGCTGGGGATTATCTGGCTCTACGCCATCCTTACCGGGCTGCACCCGCCGGTGGTGCGGGGGGCGATTATGGCCAGCCTTTTCCTGAGCGCCGAACTGCTGGGGCGGCAGCGCACCGCCGTTACCTCGCTTGCCTTCGCCGCCGCCATTATGGTGGCTATCGACCCGCCCATCCTTTTCGACGCCGCCTTCCAGTTGAGCTTTTTAGCCATCGCCGGACTGATTTTTATCGCCCCTCCCCTCCGCGAGCTGGGACGGCGGCTGGTGGGCGCC
>DATKYX010000070.1:0-3259 GCA_035528255.1 Dehalococcoidales bacterium
ACCTTGCCGCCGAGGCTGCTGTCCACCTGGGCGAGGAGGGTGGTGGGCAGCTGGATGTAGTCGATGCCGCGCAGGTAGCTGGCGGCGATAAAGCCGGCGGTGTCGCCGACCACGCCGCCGCCGAGGGCGCAGATTAAGCCCTTGCGGTCAACCCTGTTCGCCAGCAGGAAGCCGTAGCCGCGCTCGACCGTGCTCAACGACTTGGCTCTCTCCCCGGTGGGCAGGGTGAACAGCGACACCTTCTTGCCCGTCACCCTGAGCTGTTGCATTACGTCTCGCCCGTAGAGGCGGTGGACGGTGGTGTCGGTGATGAGCACTATAGCCGAGTAGCCGCTGAAATCGAAGTGCTCATCGAGTCGCCCGATTATGCCGTCGCCGACGGTGAGCGGGCACCGGCGGGACGAATCCAGCTTGATGACATGGCCGCCTTTCATGGCAATAACCCCTTTATCTCCTTCATTAGCTCGTCGAACTGCTCCGGGTAGAGGGACTGCATCCCGTCGGAGAGGGCGTGGGGGGGGTCGTGGTGCACTTCGACGAGGAGGCCGTCGGCGCCGACGGCGATAGCGCCCTTGGAGAGGGAGATGACGTAGTCCCTTTTGCCCGCGGCGTGGCTGGGGTCAACGATTATGGGCAGGTGGCTGACCTGCTTCACCGAGGGGATGGCGCTTAAGTCCAAAGTGTTGCGGGTGTTGTCGGAGAAGGTGCGTATGCCGCGCTCGCACAAGATTACCCGGCTGTTGCCCTCCGAGATGATATACTCCGCCGACATGAGCCACTCTTCGATGGTGGCCGCGAAGCTGCGCTTGAGCAGGACGGGCTTCGAGGCATTGCCGGCGTGGCGCAGCAGGGAGTAGTTATGCATGTTGCGGGCGCCGATTTGAATGATGTCGGCGTATTTATCCACCAGCTCCAGGCTGTTTTCGTCGATGGCTTCGGTTACAATCAATAGTTCGGTTTCATCGCGGACTTTGGCCAGAATCTTCAAGCCGGCCTCGCCCAGTCCCTGGAAGCTGTAGGGGGAGGAGCGGGGCTTGAAGGCGCCGCCGCGAAAAACCGTGGCGCCGCTTTTCTTAACCAGGCGGGCGATGGTGAGCGCCTGCTCCTCGCTTTCGACGGCGCAGGGGCCGGCCATAATCACCGGTTTGCCATCGCCGATACTGATATTGCCGATGGTGATGGTGGTGGGCTGGGGGTGGGTTTCGCGGCTGACCAGCTTGTACTGCTTGGTGACCCTGACCGTTTCCTTGACGCCTTCCAGCACCAGCAGCCCCGCATCGTCGACGGGGCCGGTGTTGCCCACGATACAGATTGCCGTGCGCTGGGCGCCGGGCATGGGCACGCCGCGGTAGCCCATCCTCTCTATCTCCGAAATGACCTCTTTCACCTGGCTTTCGGTGGCGTCATTTTTCATTACCACTAACATCTCTATCCTCCTTCGGTTGGATAAGGCTTTAAGCCGCCGCCCTGGCTGCTTTTATAAAAGCCTTGATTTGTTCAATGTCTTTGACTCCTTCGCTTTCCACGCCGCTGGAGACATCGACTCCCCAGGGATTGAGCTCGGCGACCACATGCCCCACGTTTTCGGGGTCGAGCCCGCCGGCGATGATTACCGGGTATCTTTCCGCCGCCCGGCGGGCGATATCCCAGGCGAAGACCTTGCCCGTGCCCCCGTATTTTTGCTCGACGCGGGTGTCGAGCAGGTAGACGGGGGAGCGGTAGCGCAGCTGCCTGTTGTGGTTCTCCAGGTAGGCTAAAAGCTGCTCCTCGTCCCAGTCGGGGGCGATATGGACGGCCTTGATGAGGGGCAATCGCACCTGGCGGCAGCAGTCCGTGTCTTCGTCGCCGCTGAGTTGCACCCATTCCAGCCCGCAGCCGGACGCCAGAATGTTGACCTCGGCGGCGGGCGTGTTGACGAAGACGCCGACCACAGGCAGCCCCTGTTTTTTAGCCGCCGCCGCTATCCCCTTTGCCTTTTCGGGGGTGACCCGGCGGGGGCTGGGGGCAAAGACGACGCCGATAAGGTCGGCGCCCGCTTCCGCCGCCGCTTTGGCCTGGGAGACGTCGGTGATGCCGCAAATCTTGACGCGGGTCATAACAGCTCCTTTATCCTGGCGGGGATGTCGTCGGCGGTGACCAGCGCCTCGCCGATTAATACCGCGTCGACTCCCCATGCCTTTAGTTTTTCCATGTCGCCTCGACCCTTGATGCCGCTTTCGCTGACCACCAGACGCCCGGGGGGGATGAGGGGGCGGAGTTCTTTAGTGACGTTCAGGTCCACCACCAGGGTGTCCAGATTGCGGTTGTTGATGCCGATGAGACGGGCGGCGCATTTCAGCGCCCTTTTCAGCTCGGTCTCATCGTGCGTCTCAAGCAGGCAGTGCATGCCCAGCCGGTGGCTCTCGGCGACCAGGTGCTGGAGGGTGACATTGTCCAGAATAGCCACAATGAGGAGCACGGCGTCGGCGCCCCAGGCACGCGTTTCGACTAGCTGATAGGGGTCTATGATAAAGTCTTTTCTAAGTACGGGGATATGGGGAAGGGCGTTCTTGACGGCTACCAGGTCTTGGCTGCTGCCCATGAAGTAGTTCGACTCGGTGAGCACCGATACCGCCGCCGCCCCGCAGCGCACGTAGGTCTTAGCCAGTGCCGCCGCGTCCAGGCCGGGGTAGAGCGCTCCCCGCGAGGGGGAAGCGTGCTTGACCTCGGCGATGAGGCTGAGGCCGTCGCCACTCAGCGCGGCGGCTAAATCAATGGGCGCCGATTTCCGCTCGACGATGGCTTCGAGTCGGGACAGGGGCACCGCCCTTTGCCTCTGCTCCGACTCTTTTCGTTTCAGGGCGACAATCTTATCTAAAAACATCTTCTTATCCGTAGCTCCGGCTCAAAGCAACCAACTTTTCCAGTTTTTCCAGCGCTTGACCGCTGTCTATCGCCTCCAGCGCCAGCAGGGCGTCTTCCTTGAGGGCGGGGACGCCTTGAGCGTTCCGGCTGAGGGCGATGCCGGCGGCGGCGTTCATAATTACGGCATCTCTCCGCGGACTCTTTTCTCCTTCCAGTACCGAGCGCAGCATTTTCGCGTTTTCCTCCGATGTACCGCCGACCAGTGTCTCCACCCCCGCCTCGGCTATGCCGAAGTCCTCAGGCGAAACATCGTATTCGGTGATTTCGCCGTTGTTAAGCTCCCAGACGCGGGACTTGCCCGCTACCGTGATTTCGTCCATGCCGTTGAGGCCGTGAACGACGAGCGCCCGCTTCG
>DATKYX010000071.1:0-11404 GCA_035528255.1 Dehalococcoidales bacterium
CGTGTCGCTCAAGCCATGCGCACCCTGCTCAGAGTAATCGCCGCCAAGGCGGGCACCAGGGCTACTCTGGAGATTATATAACCTTTAAGCTTAATAGCCAGTGAAACCGTCCGGACTGGAATATATTACCATAGGCCAAGTCTTAGCCCCGTGGGGTCTTGAAGGCAAGCTAAAGGTAGAAGTCGTCACCGACTTCCCCCACCGCCTCACCCCCCGCTCAACCGTTTATGTCGACCGTCAGCCTATGACCATTGCCGATGCCGGCTGGCACAAGGGCAAGGCGCTCATCCAGCTGGAAGGCATCGACAGTGTCGCTGATGCCGAAAAGCTGTGCGGCAAGGCGCTGGAAATCCCCCGCAGTCAACTGGAAACACTCCCCGAAGGACAGTACTACCACTTTCAACTCATCGGCCTTGAGGTATGGACTACCGAAGGCAAGTTACTGGGCAAGGTCGTAAAGATTCTAAGCGCCTCAAGCAACGACAACTACGTGGTCAGCGGTGAAAAAGGGGAAATGCTCATTCCCGCCATTGAGGATGTAGTCAAATCGGTTGACCTTGAAAGCGGGCGGATAACCATCGAGCCTATAAAAGGGCTGCTGGAACTTAACGGCTAGCTCTGGACGGTGGGACGGCGTCTCCGCCTTCTCTGCGCCACCTGCAACCGAATCAGGGAGCGGCGCAAAGCCGCCTCGGCTCTGCCCGTATCCACACCCGGAACGCCCTCCGCCAGCCTTTGTTCGGCGCGGCGCTTGGCTTCCTCGGCCCGGGCGATATCTATTTCCTCCACCCTCTCGGCGGCATCGGCCAGGACGATGATTCTATCGGGGCGAGCCTCGATAAAGCCTCCCGTAATCGCCAGGTAAAACTCCTCCCCACCCTTCTTAATCAAAAGCTCGCCGGGCAAAAGCGTGGTCATCAGCGGGGCGTGGTGGGGCAGGATGCCCAGCTGACCCTCGACCCCCGGAGCGACGACCTCGTCCACTTCGTCGGAAAAGACCTCTCGCTCCGCGGTAACGACGTCAAGCCTGGTGGTTGCCATCTTAAGCTACCTCTGACTGTAAACTCTTAGCCGCCTCCACCGCCTCATCGATACCGCCCACCATATAGAAAGCCTGCTCGGGCAGCGTGTCGTGCTGTCCCTCCAAAATCTCTTTAAAGCCGCGCACCGTCTCGGATATGGGCACGTACTTGCCCGGTCGGCCGGTAAAGTTCTCGGCGACGAACATGGGCTGTGATAAGAACCTCTGTATGCGGCGGGCGCGCGCCACGGTGAGTTTGTCCTCCTCGCCCAGCTCTTCGATGCCGAGAATAGCGATGATATCCTGCAGGTCCTTGTAGCGCTGCAACACCTGCTGCACCCCCCGCGCCACGTTATAGTGCTCCTCCCCGACGATGGCCGGGTCTAGGATGCGAGAGGTTGAGGTCAGGGGGTCGACCGCCGGGTAGATACCCTGCTCGGTCAGGGAGCGCTCCAGGGCGACCACGCCGTCGAGATGGCCGAAGGTGGTAGCCACGCCCGGGTCGGTATAGTCGTCGGCGGGCACATAGACCGCCTGGAAGGAAGTGATGGAACCCTTCTTGGTCGAGGTAATCCTCTCCTCAAGCTCGCCGACCTCGGTGGCCAGCGTCGGCTGGTAGCCCACCGCCGAAGGCATCCTTCCCAAGAGCGCCGATACCTCCATACCGGCCAGGGTATAGCGGTAGATGTTATCGATAAAGAGCAGCACGTCCTGCCCTTCTTCGTCGCGGAAATATTCGGCCATGGTCAGGCCGGTAAGCCCGACGCGAAGACGCACGCCGGGAGGCTCGTTCATCTGCCCGAAGACCATCACCGTCTTGGCGATGACCCCGGACGCTTTCATCTCTTCCCAGAGGTCGTTGCCCTCGCGGGAACGCTCGCCGATGCCGGTAAAAACGGAGTTGCCGCCGTGCTCGGTGGCAATATTGCGGATAAGCTCCTGGATGATAACCGTCTTGCCCACGCCGGCGCCGCCGTAGGCGCCCACCTTACCCCCCCGGGTAAAGGGAGAAACCAGGTCAATGACTTTGAGTCCCGTCTCCAGCATCTGGGTGGTGGTCTCCTGCTCCTCCAGCGAAGGCGGCGGGCGGTGTATCGGCCATCTAACCTTGGACTTAATATCGCCCAGTTCATCCATAGGCTCGCCCATGACGTTAAACAGGCGCCCCAGCGTCTCCTTCCCCACCGGCACGCTAAGAGCGGCGCCGGTATCAACCGCCTCCACCCCCCGCTGCAGCCCGTCGGTGGAAGAAAGCGCCAGGCAACGCACCCAGTTATTACCCACGTGTTCCTGGGCTTCGAGGACGAGCTTCTGCCCGCCGGTGGTAACCTCTATAGCGTTGAAAAGGGCCGGCAGCTCGTCAGGGGGAAACTCGATATCTACTACCGTGCCTATTACCTGGGCTACTTTTCCCTTGGCCATAAGTTACCCCCTACTTAAATTTCTTCATAGGCATAAAACCCCGCACCTTGCGATACTGATAGTGGGTCACCCCGCCCACCGTCTTGGATACGATTCTGCCCCCGTACTCAAGGGAACCGAGCAGGCTCTCCAGCGCGTCGGCGGAAACATCGACACCCTTAGCGGCAAGCACTTCCTTGAGCTCGTCCAGGGTATAGGCGACATGGAAATTGGGGTGGAGAAACTCCATAAGCGAAGCAACCACCTCCGGAGTGCTCTTCTTGAAGCTAGCGTCATTGATAGGCATAATGAAACCTCCTCTTTCTTCTTCTAAGCCAGAGCCGCAGCTCCGCCGGTAATATCCAGCAGCTCCGTGGTTATTGACTCCTGCCTAGCTTTATTATACATCAATGTCAGGTCTTCAATCAGCTCGTTGGCGTTATCGGTGGCGTTACGCATGGCAACCATCTGAGCCGACTGCTTACTGGCGATTGATTCCAGAATAGCGTGATATATCTGCATCTCGACAAAACGCGGCAAAAGCTCCCCCAGCACCGCCTGTGGATTCGGCTCGTAGATATAATCCACGTTCTGCGCCTGGGGTATGACCGCCGGTTCGACGGGAAGAATCTGCTTCATAAACGGTTTCTGCACCATGGTCGAAATAAACTGGGTATAAACCAGGTAAACCTGGTCCACCACCCCATCGGTATAATCATCAATAACGATACGAGATATCGGCAGCGTGTCCAGCAGATTGGGCTGGTCGCCGAGCTGGGTAAATTCGGCGCGGATATCGCGGTTGTAGCGCCGCATAAACTCCAGCCCCTTGCGCCCTACGGTGATAAGGGTAACCGGTACACTCTCCTCCAGAATAAAATTCGCCGTAAGGCGGTTGATGTTGGCGTTAAGCCCGCCGCATAAGCCCCTATCCGGGGTGATGTGCACTACGGCGATTCTTTTAACCGGGCGGCTCTGGAGCAGGGGGTGCGGAGCTTCCGTGCCCCGGGACAGTGCCGCCAAGTCAGCCAGTACTTGACTAATTTTATCAGAATAGGGGCGTCCTGCCAAGCCGCGCTCCTGCGCCTTCCTCATTTTGAGCGTGGCTATCATCTCCATGGCGCGCGTAATCTTGGCCGTGGACTGCACGCCCTTGATGCGGCGCTTTATTAAACGAATGTTAGCCAATTTCTAAAAACCCCCCTATAAGCTCATCCCCTGCTTGAATTCAGGGATAGCCTTCTTCAACGCCTCCTCAGTCTGAGCGGTTATCTCCTTGGCCTTGGCAATCTCCTTGCCGATTTCGGGGTGGTTCGCCTCCATAAAGCGGTGGAAGCCGACCTCAAAAGCAGTGATTTTATCCACGGGCACATCGTCCAGGTAGCCGTTTATGGCGGCGTAGAGAATCATGACCTGCTTATCCAGCGACATGGGCACGTACTGCGGCTGCTTCAAGACCTCGGTGATGCGCTGCCCGCGATCAAGCTGCGCCCGCGTCCCCTTATCCAGCTCGGAGGTGCCGAACTGGGCGAAAGCGGCCAGCTCGCGGAACTGCACCAGCTCCAGCCTCAGCTTACCCGCCACCTGCTTCATGGCCTTGGTCTGGGCGGCGCTGCCCACGCGCGATACCGACAGCCCCACGTTCAGCGCCGGCCTGGTGCCCGCGTTGAAGAGGTCGGTCTCCAGGTACATCTGCCCGTCGGTGATGGAGATGACGTTGGTCGGAATGTAAGCGGACATATCGCCCGCCTGCGTTTCGATAATGGGCAAAGCGGTCAAAGACCCCCCACCGAATTCGGGGGCGTATTTGGCCGCCCTCTCCAGCAGTCGGCTGTGCAGGTAAAAAACGTCCCCCGGATAGGCTTCCCGCCCCGGCGGGCGGCGCAGTAGTAGGGAAAGCTGACGGTAAGCCCAGCCGTGCTTGGAAAGGTCGTCGTAGATAACCAGGGCGTCCTTGCCCTGCTCCATAAAATATTCGCCTATGGCGCAGCCGGCGTAGGGCGCCAGGTATTGCATGGCCACCGAATCGGAAGCGTTAGCCGCCACCACGATGGTATGCTCCATGGCTCCGTGCTCCTCCAGTGTCGCCACTACCCGCGCCACTTTAGACGTCTTCTGCCCGATGGCGACGTAGATGCAGATGAGGTCGCCGCCCTTCTGGTTGATGATGGTATCCAGCGTGATAGCCGTCTTGCCCGTGGAGCGGTCGCCGATAATCAGCTCGCGCTGCCCCCGCCCCAGGGGGATAAGGCTGTCGATGGCTTTAATGCCGGTCTGCACCGGCGTGTCCACCGACTTACGGCGGGTAACGTTAGGCGCTATCTTCTCCATGGGCATGGTCTTCTTGGTCTTGATGGCTCCCCGGCCGTCGAGGGGAATACCCAGGGAATCGACCACCCGCCCGATAAGGGCTTCGCCCACCGGCACCTCGGCGATACGGCCGGTGCAACGCACCTCGTCCCCCTCCTTGATGGATGTATAATCGCCCAGGATAACGGCGGCGACGCTATCTTCTTCCAGGTTCAGGGCAATACCCATGACGTCGTTGGGGAATTGCAGCAGCTCGTTATACCTGGCTGCCGCCAGCCCGTAAATGCGGGCGATGCCGTCGCCAATCTCAATCACGTTGCCGACATCGACCATCTTAACCGGTGCCCCGAACTGCTCGATTTGCTTCTTTATAACCGAAACGATATCCTGCCCTCTTATGGCCACTTAAGCCACCTCCTTCGTCTTCACTTTAGTCCGCCAGTGGCTAACTCTCTCTTCAGCGCCAGCAGCTTACTGTGGGTGCTGCCGTCGAGCAACTTACCCCCCACCCTGGCAATCATTCCCCCCACCAGGCTGGGGTCCACGCTGGATTCGAGCACGATTTTCTTGCCCATCACCGCCCCCAGATGCTCCTCCAGCTTCTTCTTTTCCTTCTCGTCGAGGGGCACGGCGGTAACCACCTCGGCGTGCTCGATACCGCGGTAGCCGTCCAGCAGGCGATGGTACTCCGCGGCGATATCGCCGACCATGCCGAATCCCCCCCGGCTCACCAGCAGGTAAACCAGGTTCCGCGCCAGCGGATTGACGTCGCCCAGCACCTCGGAGAGAATCTTCTTCTTCTTGTCGAAGCCGAACTTGGGATTCTCCACCAGCGCCATAAAGGCGTCATACTCTCCCAGGACGGCAATCTTCTCCAGGTCGGCTTGCCACCTGTCCAGCTCTTTTCTTTCCAGGGCAATCTCGAACGCTGCCCGGGCATAACGCCTGGCATAAACTCTTCTAGCCACGTTGACTCCCTAACTAACCGCCTATTCCTTCTTCAGGGTAGGCGATTCTTCCAGGACCTTATCGATAATGTCGCGGTGGGCTTTCTTATCCAGAGAGCGGCCGATGACCTTCTCCGCCGCCATTACCGTCAGGTCGGCGAATTCCTGGCGCAGCTCGCCGACGGCTTCGTTGCGCTCCTGCTGAATCTCAGCCCGCGCCCGGGAGATAAGGGTCTCCGCTTCCTGTCGGGATTGCGCCTGCGCCTCTTTCCTCACCTCTTCCCCGGTGCGCATCGCCCGCGCGACAACCTCTTCCCCCTCCCGGCTCGCGTCCGCAATCCGCTTGGACGCCTCTTCCTCGGCGTGCTCCGCCTGCTGCTTGATATTCTCCGTCTGCTCCATGCTCTCCTTCACCCGCCGCGAACGCTCGTCGAGCATCCGCATAATGGGCTTGTAAGCCACCAGGTAGAGCAGCCCGAAAAGGATAGCGACATTGATAAGCTGCGCTATCAACGTTGGCATGTTTATGCCCAGACTTTCCAGTCCTCCCATTGCTTAAACCCCCTCTGCGTCTATATGGCCAGGACCGCCGCCACCACCAGCCCCGCCACGATTAGAGCCCCCAGTACAGCGGCTCCGATAATAATACCTATAGCCAGAGGTATTCCGCCATCTTCCATAATAGAACCTCCTAAAAATTCCGGCTAAACAATCATAGCCAGTATGATAGCCACAATCAGCACGTAAATACCGATTGCCTCAGCCAGGCCAGCCACCAGGATCATATTGGTGAAAATTGGCCCCCTCGCCTCCGGGTTACGGGCTATCCCCTGCAAAGCGGAAAAGCCGATAAGCCCCAGGGCAATGGCCGGCCCCAACATCCCCAGCCCCACCGCCAGGCCTATCGCCAGCATCTTCATGACTTCAGCATCCATGCTTTTAAACCCTCCTTTTTTAGTTTATTTATTGATATTTAATGTACTTCTTCTCCGTGAGATTCCACCGCCAGCGTCAGGAAAATAAGCGTCAAACCGCCGAAGATAATGGCCTGGATAAAGCCGATAAGCAGCTCCAGCCCGTAAAACGGTATGGCGAACAGCCAGGGAATCAGGAAGGCGGCAACCAGTAGCAGTATCTCGCCCGCCGTCATATTGCCGAAAAGCCGGAAGGTAAGGCTGATAACGCGGATAAATACGCTTAAAAGCTCCAGAAATCCGGTAAAGGCAGTTATCGCGCCGGTGAAAATTCCGGATAATCCAGACTTGAGCTTACCGGTGAATAACTGGCGTGCCCCCCTCAAGAACTCCCTGAAATTAAAGAAATTCTCCGAGAAGCTGATACCAATTGCTCGAAAGCCGAAGAACCAGAAAAAGCCAAAAGAGGTCACCGCCAGCGCCAGCGGCATATTGATGTCGGTATTGGCGGCTCTAAGCAGGTGCACCTCGCCCTCGGCGGTATGGGCGATAATCGAGCCGAAGCCGGGCAAGAGCGCCAGCCAGGCGTTAAAGCCAACGAAAAGAAAGATAGTGGCCACCACCGGGAAGAAACGCCGCCCGTTGACCTCGCCGGAAACGCTGACACAGAGGTCGTAGAGCCAGCCGATTAAAAACTCAAAGGCGGCCTGCAACCGCCCCGGAACCAGCTTCATGCGGCGGGTGACGATATAGGAAACCCCCACCAGGAAGATAATAGTAATCCAGGCGCCGATAACGCTGTTGGCGATGGGAAAACCGAAGATGTGGAAAACCGTCTCGGCGGGCAGGTGAGGGTCGGGCCTCTCCACGCTCAGGGAGGTAAGCCAGCCGGGCAACTCGATGTTGAGCATACTCTGCCCCAGAGGACCGATAACGAAGCCGCCGACAATAAGAGCCAGAAAAACGACCAGAAGCCCGATAACGAGCGGAAAGGAACAGCCCAGGCAACCCCGCTTGTTAGCCACTAGCTGTTCTCCTTGTCTCGCTTATTACGTATGAGCGGTAATAGCATGCGATAAACGCCATAGAAAGCCACAATCAGACCCAAGATTAAGCCTGCAATCACGAAAATAGGCTTGGTGCCGAACTTATTATCCAGCCAGACACCACCCCACACCCCACCCACGATAGATATACCAACGAACCACCCCACCCCGATAAATCTCAGCGCCGCTACCCACCTTCTCATGTGCTGGCAGCATATCAAATCTGTAGTGGTTGGTCAAGCTCCCCGGCTCGCTAAAAAGCCCTAGTTCTTCAGGCCCTAGGGCTCTCTATCGCCAAAACTAACGGTTTCTTATGTTAAGTATATCCGATTGCCCGCTCAGGACTTGCGCTTGTCGAAGTCCTCCAAATCGAGGGTGTTGATAAAATCGTAGAAAGCGGACATCCTCTTTATCTCTTCCTCGCTCGGCTTCTTAGCCACCGTCCCGCCCGCTTCCATCTCCTGCACGGGCTTGCCCGTCTCCTTATCCAGCATGATGCCGGCCTTATCCAGGACAACCTCCTCGGCGAAGATAGGTGCGTCCTCAGCCTGCTCCACCAGCCTTACCGCCAGCGCCAGGGCGTCGCTGGGCCTAGCGTCCACCTCCATCTGCCCCCCATCCACGCTGAGCACAATCTTACCATAAAAGGTATCGCCCTTAAGGTCACTGATTATAATATGATCGACAGTCGCACCCAGGACATCAATGACTGACTTTAGTAGGTCATGAGTTAGAGGTCTCTGCACCGGAGCGTTCTGAAGTTTTATCGCTATGGCGTCGGCTTCGGCGGGACCTATCCAGATGGGCAAATAACGGTCGGACTCCTTCTCCTTCAAAATCACCACCCGCTGATAGTTCATCAAGCTAACCCTGATACTATCAATAAGCATCTCTATCATATGCCAAAAACCTCCTCTATCTCACCAGCCCCTAAATTTTACTCCACCACCCACCCACTGTCAATAAACAAGTGGCTGTACGCAAGCGGCTCTACCCTCTTGTATTTGTCATTGCGAGGAACTCCTGCGCAGGCAAGAGGACGAAGCAATCTCTTTACCTTAAAAGGGCGGCCGGGGGGGAATAGATAAAAACAAGGACACCCCCAAATAAGGAGTCAATAGGGGTCTAACCCCTATAGGGCGAGCTGGGTGGGAAAACAAGACGTAAGTTGACAGAGCGGCGTGGGGTGGCACCTCTAAAAAGGAGCCTATAGGGGTCTAACCCCTATAGGGTGGGCCCTGGGTGGGAAACAAAGACCTCCGCCAACAAAGTGGGGGGATAGGAGAACCCCCAGCTTAAAACCTCTAACCCGTTATGGTATAATAGCCAAGTGAAAAATCGGCACGTTGTTTATCTTCCCCCCCAAAGTGAAGCGTTAAGGAGGCACCAACATGCAGCAAAGCCAAAAGGCGATTGTCCTCTTCAATGAAGTCGGCAAAGGCGATATAAACACCGTCGGCGGCAAGGGCGCCAACCTGGGAGAAATGACCCGAGCCGGCATACCCGTCCCCCCCGGCTTCATTGTAACCGCCTCCGCCTATTTTGACTTTCTGGCCGGGTCAACGGTCAAGGATAAAATCGTCAGCTGGCTAAAACCCCTCGACCCCAGCAACAGCAAGCAGCTACAGCAGGTAGCCAGCGTCGTCAAGAAGCTCATACTCGACGCCCCAATGCCCCCGGAGCTGGGCAAAAAGATTGAAAAAGCCTACGAAGATATGGGCGGCGGGCTGGTAGCGGTGCGCTCCTCGGCGACAGCCGAAGACCTGCCCGAAGCCTCCTTTGCCGGCCAGCAGAGCACCTTCCTCAACGTACACGGGGGCAAACAGGTGGTAGTCGCCGTCCAGAAATGCTGGGCATCCCTCTTCGAGCCGCGGGCTATCTTCTACCGCCACCACCAGGGCTTCGACCACTTCAAGGTGGGCATCGCCGTGCCCGTGCAAAGAATGGTGCAATCCAAGACCTCCGGCGTAATGTTCACCCTGGAACCGGTGACCAGCGCCAGCGACATAATCATTATCGAAGCCGTCTTCGGGCTGGGCGAGGCTATCGTCTCCGGCGAGATAACCCCCGACCTCTATGTCGTGGCTAAAGAAAGCCTGAAAATCCTCAAGCGGAAGACGGTTATTCAAGAGGTGCAGCTCGTCAAAAACCCCGATGCCAAAGCCAAAGAGGCTAACATCTGGGCACCCCTCCCCACCTCCACCCAGTCCAAACCGAAACTCAGCGAAAGCGAAATCACCAAGCTGGCACAGCTGGGCAAACATATAGAAGACCACTACAAATTCCCCCAGGACATCGAATGGGCTAAGGAAGACGGCAAAATCTATATCCTCCAGACCCGCCCCGTAACCACCATAAGGGAAAATACCGGGGTCGAGCCCGAAATCGCCAACCCCGTGCTCTTAAGCGGCGAAAAGGCAAGCCCGGGCATAGCCTCAGGACCCGCCCGCATCATCCAGGCATCGCAGATAGACAAGGTAAAAACGGGCGACGTGCTGGTGGCGGAAATGACCACCCCCGACTTCGTCCCCGCCATGAAACGCGCGGTGGCTATCGTCACCAACCGCGGCGGCAGGACCGCCCACGCCGCCATCGTCAGCCGCGAGCTGGGCATCCCCTGCGTCGTCGGCACCGAAAAGGCGACCACCACCCTCAAAAACGGCCAGGTAATCACCGTCGACGGCTCGCACGGCAAAATCTACGACGGCAAGGTCACCCGCCGCATAAAGACCACCGCCGTCGCCGATACCATCAGGGAGTCCATCTCGACCATTACTAAGGTTTATGTCAACCTGGCTCAGCCCGAGCTGGCCGAAAACGTGGCCAAGCGCAACGTGGACGGCGTCGGCCTGCTGCGCGCCGAATTCATGGTCGCCCAGATCGGCGAGCACCCCCAGTACATGATAAAACAAAATCGGGGCCAGGAATTCGTCGACAAGCTCTTCGACGGCATCAACACCTTCGCCAAGGCTTTCGACCCCCGCCCCGTCGTTTACCGCACCACCGATTTCAAGACCAACGAATACCGCCGGCTCAAGGGCGGCGAGGAATTCGAGGCGGAAGAAGAAAACCCCATGCTCGGCTACCGGGGCGCCTCGCGCTACATCACCGACATCGAGGTCTTCCGGCTGGAGATAGAAGCCATCAAAAAGGTCAGGGAAAAGTTCAAGAACCTCTGGGTGATGATTCCCTTCGTCCGCACCGTGGACGAGCTTGACCGCACCAAGCAGCTTCTGGAAGCCGAGGGGCTTAAACGCTCCCCTGACTTCAAGCTCTGGATGATGGTCGAAGTGCCCTCCAACATCTTCCTTATCGAGAAATTCCTGGCTGTCGGCATCGACGGCATCTCCATCGGCTCCAACGACCTCACCCAGCTCATCCTGGGCATAGACCGCGACAGCGAAAAGCTGGCCAGCACCTTCGACGAGCGCAACGAGGCGGTGCTTATCGCCCTGGAGAGGGCAATTACCGTAGCCAAGAAAATGGGCGTTACCTCCTCCATCTGCGGGCAAGCGCCCTCGGTATACCCCGAGCTTACCGAAAAGCTGGTCAAGTGGGGCATCAACTCGATTTCGGTAAGTCCCGATATGATCGGCACCACCCGCGAGATAATCGCCAAAGCCGAAGCCAAACTAAAGGGCAAATGATTGAAGAGCTAAACATACGCCAGATGAGCGAGGAACGGGAAGAGAGCCTCTCCCCCCACGCCGTCAAGAGCCGCAACTCCAAGGGCAGAGAGAGGGACGAAGCGCCCTGCCCGGTGCG
>DATKYX010000072.1:0-2762 GCA_035528255.1 Dehalococcoidales bacterium
TTCGTGGTGGGGGACTCACCGCTCAAGATTAATAAAACCTCAGCCCTCTATATACCCAAGGGAGTAGTACACGGTCCCCTGACCTGGAAGAGCGTTACCCGGCCCCACCTGCAGATGACAATAATAA
This sequence comes from Dehalococcoidales bacterium, assembly GCA_035528255.1. Taxonomy (GTDB): domain Bacteria; phylum Chloroflexota; class Dehalococcoidia; order Dehalococcoidales; family BS750m-G39; genus E44-bin88. Next base: position 128 of record DATKYX010000072.1, read on the forward strand.
TGGGCGCAGGTACCCTCGCCGAAGCGGCACCGGCGGGATACGGCGGCGAATAGAATAACCGGGCTATCCCTGTTAAAATTGTATATTCTAGCCTACCGACAAGGGGATGAGGGGAACTGTAGCCTTAGACAATAATGCTCATAATAAGGAGGGTCTATCCTGGCCGCCGTCATCGCCCTGCAACACGGGCTGAAATGAGCTTATCTTAACTGCAAATCCTCTACCACCCACCTCACACCTGGTAGCCCAGCAGGCTCATGATTTCCTCGCCGTATTTCCTCATTATCAACAGGCGGTCCGAGCTTCCCAGCTGTTGCACCGCCAGCCTGAGCCCCCCAACCCTTTCGGGGTCGCTCTTAGCCTGGGCGTAAAGCTCCTCGACGAACTTTAGCGACGCGGGCAGCTCTATTTCAGAGGGCAGCAGCACCCCCCTGTCTTTAGAGGCCTGCTGTCCGCGCTCTTCCATCACGTCGAGGTAGTGGAGAAAGCCGGCGACCCTTTCATCGGCGGATTCCCGCAACTCGTCGAGCTGTAGCTCTGTGCGCTTGTCTTCCTCGGCGAGCAGGGTGTCGAGGTCGGAGAGGTCGGGGGCTTCTATTTCCAGCATCTGGAGCAAAGCCCTGACCAGAGCGCGGCAAGCCCTGATGTTTCTTTCCTCGGGCTTATAGGCGGGTATCTCGCTGACCAGCCCGATGGCGTCGATGTCCTTGCGCTTAGCCATGCCCAGCAGCCAGGCGTTCAGGTTGTGGGCGATGTTCATCGGCGGGGCGTCCACGACATTGTGGCTACGGAGATATTGCCGCAGTTCGTCATTGGTCGCCGAGCCGTAGAGGGTCGGCTCGGCGAGGTGGTGGATATCGGCCAGAAAGGCACCGGGCATGTAGAGCCGTTTGAGCCCGAAGCTCTGAGCCACCTCCAGCACGTAGCCGGCCAGCTCCGGCACCTTGCCGGGGAGGGGGTGGGTGTTGCCGGTGAAGAATATAATGTCGTGGTCCTTGCCCGACTTCCAGTAATAAAAGCGGTTTTGGGGCTGGTGTTCCCCAGCTTCTACGGGGGCGATGTCGATCAGCCCGTCGCGAAAGGTGAAGCTGTGGGGAGGGGTAAAGAAGTCGCCGGGCTCGATTTCGGCGAAAAGCTCCGCGCCCAGCTTTTCCTGGATGTAGCTGGCTACCCAGAAGCCCACGTTGGCGGTGCCGGGGCCCGCCGCCACCAGGAAGGGCTCCTTAAGTTCCGGTTTGGAGTAGGTCTTGAGCAGTTTTTCTTCCGGTTTCATCTCTGTCATTATATCATTTTGCCGTATCTTTTTGGTATAATTGCCAGCAATAATGATAGTAGTAACCGGCGCCGCCGGACATGCCGGCGCTAACCTCGTTCGTGCCCTGGTGGCAAAAGGCCGCCCGGTGCGCGCCCTGGTCCACCTCGACCGGAGGGCTCTGGAGGGGCTGGATATTGAGGTTATACAGGGCGATATCTGCAACCCCGATTCCCTGCTCAAAGCCTTCGAGGGCGCCGAGGTGGTCTATCACTTGGCGGCTCGCATCTCCATCTCTAAAGACCCCTGGTCGCGGCTGGAGGCGGTCAACATTACCGGCACCCGCAACGTGGTCGAAGCCTGTTTACGCTGCGGCGTGCGCCGCCTGGTCCACTTCAGCTCAATCCACACCATGACCGACACCTCCAACGGCACCCCCGTTGACGAATCGAACCCGCTGGTCGAATCCCACCGTTACCCGCCCTACGACCGCTCCAAAGCGGCAGCAGAGAGGGAATTGCGCCAGGGGATAGCCAAGGGTCTGGACGCTATTATCATCAGCCCCACGGCGATTATAGGGCCTTACGATTACAAGCCTTCGCACTTCGGCGAGGCGTTATTAAGGCTGGCCAACGGCCGGCTGCCCGCCCTGGTTGCCGGCGGCTTCGATTGGGTGGACGTGCGCGACGTCGTCGGGGGGGCGATACGCGCTGAAAGTACAGCCCCCACCGGCGCCAAGTACATACTTTCCGGGCACTGGCTGTCGTTGCGCGAGGTGGCTAAGATGGCGGAAGAGCTAACCGGCGTCAAAGCCCCCGGTTCCGTCTGCCCGATGTGGCTGGCGAGAATCGGCGCCCCCTTTGTTACCGCCTTCGACACCCTGGCCCGGCGGCGGCCGCTCTATACCGCTATCTCTTTGCAGGCGCTGCGGGGCCACCGCCATATAAGCCACCAGAAAGCGACCCGGGAGCTCGACTACCAGCCGCGCCCCTTCCGGGAAACGCTTATCGATACGCTCGAGTGGTTCGAGGCGGCGGGCAAGCTTATCCGTCCCCTGAAACCGGAAAAGGCGGGGAAACCTTGAACGAACTGGCCTTCTTCAACGGGTTCATCATCGTCTGGTTTTGGCTGGCGGTCGTCGCCTTTCTATCGCTACTCTTTTTTGCCGCCCCCTACGGGCGCTATGTGCGCCGCGGCTGGGGCTTTGCCGTCAACAACAAGCTGGGCTGGGTCATCATGGAAGCGGCGGCGCCGCTGGCCTTTGCCGCCTGTTTCTTTATCGGCACTAACACTATCACCGTCACCACGCTGGTCTTCCTGGGGTTGTGGGAAGCGCACTACCTGCACCGCGCCTTTATCTATCCCTTCAGCCTGCGCAGCCGC
>DATKYX010000073.1:0-9205 GCA_035528255.1 Dehalococcoidales bacterium
CTATAGTCGAGGCGACCACCCACTATCAGGACCCCAAAATTATCGCCGAGGTCTCCAAGAATCTGGGAGAGGCCATGCCCGGATTGGATATAAAGCAAATTCCTACTGAAGAACTGCTGGCGCAACGAGGGTGGTAATATGAGAATTGGCGTCCTTGCCTCGCAGGGAGCCTTTATTGAACACATAGCTGCATTACGCCAACTGAGGGTAGAGGCTTTGCCCGTCCGCCTGGTTCCGGAACTTAATGGTTTGGACGGGCTTATTATTCCCGGCGGGGAGAGCACCGCCATCAGTAAGCTGATGGTTAGCTCCGGGTTGACTGAGGAAATCAAAAGCTTGGCTAGGAACGGAATGCCCGTATTCGGTACCTGCGCGGGCATGATAATGCTCTCCACAAAAAATTCCGACCAGGATATAGCTCCTCTCGGCGTGATGGACATTGTCGTTAAGCGTAACGCCTTCGGGCGACAGGTAGATAGCTTCGAAACCGAGCTGGACATACCGGCGCTGGGGGGAAAGCCTTTTCCCGCCGTGTTCATTCGCGCCCCCTTAATCGAGCGGGTAAACGGTAATGTGGAAATACTGGCCCGTCTGGCCGACGGCACCGTTGTCGCCGCACGCCAGGGCAACCTGCTCGTTTCCGCTTTTCACCCCGAGTTGACCGACGACCTGAGATTCCACCGGTATTTCCTGGATATGGTGAGGAGGCGACTAAGTCTTTAAGGAGGCACCTTGCAGAAGGTAATCACCGATGACCTGGAGGCGATGGTTGATATTATGCCGTCACATATCCGCCAGTCGTTGCGCCAACAGAAGGACATCGGCGAGCTTCTGGAAGTAATCCTCGACCTGGGGCGCACGCCGGAAGCCCGTTTCTTAAGGCGGGAGGTGGTCCTCGGTTCTAAAGAGGTCGATGAGGAAGACATCGACTATGTAGCCTCGCGGGTAAGCAGCTTTGGCGATGACAACCGCGCCGGCATCGAGCGCACGCTGCACCGCTTTTCAGCTATCCGCAACCGCAAGGGACGCATTATCGGGCTGACCTGCCGCGTGGGTAGAGCCGTCTTCGGCACGATAAAGGTTATCGAAGACCTTATTCAGTCGGGCAAGAGCATTCTCCTTCTGGGGCGGCCGGGGGTAGGCAAGACCACCATGCTGCGAGAGGTGGCCCGCGTGCTTGCCGACGACATAAAAAAGCGGGTTATCATCGTGGATACCTCGAATGAGATTGCCGGCGACGGCGATATTCCTCACCCCGCCATCGGCCACGCGCGGCGGATGCAGGTAACCACGCCCACCATGCAGCACGCCGTGATGATTGAAGCCGTGGAGAACCACATGCCCGAGGTAATCGTCATCGATGAAATCGGCACCGAGCTCGAGGCACAGGCGGCGCGGACTATCGCCGAACGGGGAGTGCAACTGGTGGGCACGGCTCACGGCAATACGCTTGAAAACCTGATGATGAACCCCACTTTAGCCGATCTTATCGGCGGTATTCAGACAGTAACGCTGGGAGACGAAGAGGCCAAAAGACGGGGCACCCAGAAGACTATTTTAGAGCGGATTTCGGCGCCTACATTCAATATCGTGGTCGAAATCCAGGACTGGGACAGTGTAGCCATTCGTCCCGATGTCGGCGAGGCGGTGGACTCCCTGCTGCGGGGTAATCCCATAGCCACCGAGGTGCGCTGGCTCGACGAGTCGGGCGAAATAAAGAGCCGCCGAGAAGAGCCGGCTATTGAAAAAGCCGCTCCGGTTAAATCTCCCGTCGTAAATAGAGCTATGCCCAAGCTATACCTTTTCGGGGTGAACCGGGGGCGGATAGAGCAGGTGGCTAAAGATATGCATTTGAGCCCCGAGGTCGTGGGGAACTTAAAGGAAGCCAACCTGTTCGTTATCTCTAAAGCCTACTACCGTCGCAAACCGCAAAAGGTCAGCGACGCCGAAGCCTTGAAACTGCCCGTCTGCGTCCTCAAGAGCAATACGCCGGCCCAAATCAGGCAGCTACTGGATACCGTCTATCCCCGAGCCGGAGCCGAGAAGCACAACAGGCTTAAAACCGCCCTTAATGAAGCCGAGGAAGCCGTTGGACTGGTGAGGGAGGGGCAGGGGGCGGTGGAACTAAGCCCGCAGAGCGCCTATATACGGAGACTGCAACACCTGCTCGCCCAGCGCAGCCACCTGGCTTCGCAGAGCACGGGCAAGGACCCGAACAGAAGAGTGAGGATATATAAAGGTTGAGGGATGGCTCGATGATAAACGGTATGACGGTGGAGGAGTGGAACAGGAGGGGCATCGACCTGACCATTCTGGGCAAGTATGAAAAAGCCCTGGGCGCCTATGATAAGGCTATTGAGCTGGACCCGCAATTCGACGGAGCCTGGTATAACAAAGGGATTACCCTGAGCATGCTGGGCCAACACGAAAAGGCGCTGTATGCCTATATTAAAGCCACGGGGATAAACCCGCAGGATGCCTCCGGCTGGTATAACAAGGGGAATACCCTTAAGCAGCTGAGCCGGTACGAGGAAGCGCTGGCTGCCTATGGTGAAGCCATCGAGATAAACCCGCGACAAGCCGCCGTCTGGTATAACCGGGGGATTGTTTTTAAAGAGCTCAAGAGGTACGAGGAAGCGCTGGATGCTTTCAATAAAGCCATCAAGATAGACCCGCAGGACGCGGCATCATTCCATAACATAGGGAGCGCTCTCAGCCTGCTTAAGAGGTATGAGGAAGCGCTGGAAGCCTTTAATGAAGCCATCAAGCTGGACCCGCAAAATGCCGACGCCTGGTATAACAAGGGGGTGGTCCTGGAACTAATGGGGATGGGCTATGCCGCGGAGGATTCTTACTCGAAGGCTATTAAGATAGACCCCGAGTATGCCGAGCTGCAGAATTAAGGACACTAAGGAGAGGCGCCGAATGGCCCTGTTCATCACCTTTGAGGGAGGGGAGGGGGGTGGCAAGAGCGTCCAGGCTAAGGCGCTTTACCGCAAGCTGTCCAGGACGGCCGTTCCCGTCCTGCTGACCCATGAGCCCGGTGGCACTTCCTTCGGCCGGAGGATAGGGCGCTGGCTGAAGTGGGCTAAAGATACCGATATATCACCGCTGACCGAGCTGATGCTGTTTAACGCCGCGCGCGCCCAGTCGGTAGCCGAGGTCATAAACCCCGCCCTGAAAAGCGGCAAGGTGGTTATCAGCGACCGCTACGCCGATTCCACCACCGTTTACCAGGGGCACGGGCGGGGGCTGGACTTAGGCATGGTAAAATCAGTGAACAAGGCGGCGACCCAGGGTTTGACGCCCGACCTGACCGTGCTCCTGGATGCGCCGGTAGAGACCTGTTTTGCCCGCAAGGGAGAGAGTAGGTTAGACCGTTTCGAGCAGGAGGCGATAGCCTTCCACAACAGGGTGAGGGAGGGCTATCTCAAATTAGCTTCAGAGGAGCCACAGCGATGGCTGGTGGTGGACGCCAGCCAGTCTAAAGCTAAAATAACCGGGATTATCTGGCAAAAGGTGAGCCTTCTGCTTGCCAGAGATTAAAATCACCATAGCGTTCAGATAACGATTTTCTGCAGCGATACGGGAGGTGCTCGATGGCAAGAACAGAGGTAGAGACGGGGTATTCCCAGAACGGCCTGCCTTATGTGCGTATCGGCAACAGCTCACGCAAGCTGGTCGTTTTTAGTGGGCTGGACTTCGAGCACAGGCCGCCGTCGGGGCTCAATCTCCGCATGGCGAAGTCTAAATTTAAGCACCTGATCCGGGACTTTACCGTCTACCTGGTGAGCCGGAAGCCGGGGCTGCCCGAGGGCTATTCGCTGCGGGATATGTCGGATGACTACGCCGTTATGATAAAGGAAGAAATAGGCGCTCCCGTAGACGTAATGGGAATGTCGACGGGAGGGGTTATAGCCCAGTACTTCGCCGTCGACCATCCTGAGCTTATCCGCCGTTTGGTGCTGGCCCTGACCGGCTATCGCCTGACCGAGGAAGGCGCCGAATTACAGAAACGTATGGGCGACCTGGCGCGCCAGGGCAAGTGGCGGGCGGCCTACTCCGTTATGATGACCGGCATTTACCCCAGCGGATTTAAGAAATTCCTGTTTAAGTGCCTGGTGGGGCTTTTCGGCGGTATAAGCGCGCCCAAAGACCCATCGGACGGGCTGGTGGAAATCGAGGCCGAGGACAAGCACGACTTCTGGAGAAGGCTGCCCGATATCAAAACGCCCACACTGGTCATCGGCGGCGACGAGGACTATTTCTATCCTATTGCCGAGACGGCGGAGAGGATACCCAATGCCCGGCTGGTTCTCTACGAGGGGTTCGGGCACAATGTCATCTTCGGCAAAGGCCGCCAGTTCGACGAAGACGTCTGGGCTTTTCTTACCGAGGGAGGCTAAGAGTGGCGCCAAAGCGGGTTGCCGTCGCCATGAGCGGGGGAGTGGACTCGTCGGTGGCGGCGGCGTTGCTTAAAGCGGACGGTTATGAGGTCAGCGGCGTCCATATGAGGCAGGGGGCGGACGTTATGTCTAATAATCCGGCCGATTTGGAGCGCACCTGTGAGCTGCTGGATATACCTCTTTATAAGCTGAACCTGGAGAGGGAGTTCAAGCAACTGGTCATCGACTACTTCTGCCGGGAGTACGGCCGGGGACGGACGCCCAACCCCTGTGTGGCCTGTAACCAGTATATAAAGTTCGACATCGTCCTGGAGAGGGCGCTGGAGACGGGGGCGGAGTATTTCGCCACGGGGCATTATGCCAGCGTGGAAGCAACGCCGGAGGGCTATAAACTGAAGAAAGCGGTTGACATAACCAAAGACCAGTCCTACTTTTTGTACACTCTGGGGCAGGAGCAACTGAGACGTTTGCTCCTGCCGCTGGGCGAATTTACCAAGGAGAGGGTAAAAACGATAGCCCGGGATATGGAATTGCCCGCCAGCGGGCATCACGACAGCCAGGACGTTTGCTTTATCTCCGGTGACGATTACCGGGCGTTTATTGCCGGGAATATACCCCTCAGAGACGGGGAAATAGTTGACATAAACGATAAGGTTTTGGGCAAACACGGGGGGTTAGCCCTCTATACGGTGGGGCAACGGCAGGGCCTAGGGCTGACTTCGGAGGAGCCGCTTTACGTGCTCGAAATAGATGCGGAGAGTAACAAAATCGTAGTGGGGAGTAGGGAAAAGGCTTTACATAATGTGCTGGTTGCCCGCCAACTGAGCTGGATTTCGGGTCAATCTCCCAAAGTACCGATGGAGATAACGGCTAAGATTCGCTACAAAGCGCCCGAAGCCGCCGCCGAGCTTTATCCCGGGGACGATGGGGTCGAAGTCCGCTTCAGCGAGCCGCAGTCGGCGATGGCACCGGGGCAATCGGTGGTCTTTTACCGGGGCGATGAAGTATTGGGCGGAGGTATAATAGATGCCGTCATTTATTGAAGAAGAGCGACTGGCGGCGCAGGGCTACCATCTCATCGCCGGCGTGGATGAGGCGGGGCGGGGGGCGCTGGCGGGGCCGGTGGTTGCCGCCGCCGTCATATTGCCCATTTCTCTGGATGCCGCCAGCCTCGACGGGGTGAGGGACAGCAAGCTGCTCAGCCCCGCTAAACGCGAGCGGCTTTCCCGCCATATCCAGGAGGTGGCTATTGCCGTCGGCATCGGGGAAGCTCCCCATTCCCTGGTGGATGGGCAGGGCATCATCAAAGCCACCCGCCTCGCCATGAAGCGGGCTATAGAGCGCCTTTCGCCGTTCCCGGAGTCGCTGCTCATCGACTATATGCGCCTGCCCGATGTCAATCTGCACCAGAAGGGCATTACCCACGGCGACGACCTGTGCTTTTCCATTGCCTGCGCCTCTATTGTGGCCAAAGTAGCCCGCGACCGAATGATGGTAGAGTTCGACAGGCTCTATCCCGGCTACGGGCTGGCTCAACACAAGGGATACGGCACTCGGCAGCACGTTGCCTGTCTTTCGCGGCTGGGCGCTTGTCCCATCCATCGCCGAAGCTTCCGGCCGGTGTGGGAGATAACGCAGGGATTATTCAGCGAATCAAATATTTTAAAGGAGAAATGGGATGAACAAGAGCGAGATACTGGCATTCCTGAACGCCAACACGACCTGCTACATGGCGACGCTGGAGGGGGATAAGCCTCGTGTGCGCGCCATGGGCATGGTCAGCGCCGGCGAGGACGGGATTATCATTCAGACGGGCACCTACAAGGATATCTATAAGCAGCTGTCGGCTAACCCCAACGTGGAGCTTTGCTTCTTCAACGCTAAGGATGGTATCCAGGTGAGGGTTAGCGGCGCCGTCGAGCCGGTGGAGGATTTAAAGGTGAAAGAGGCGATAGTCGCCCAGCGGACGTTTTTGAAGCCTATCGTGGAAAAAGAAGGCTACGACCCGATAGCGGTCTATCGTTTGAGCAAGGGCATGGCCTACGTCTGGAGTTTTGCCACCAATCTAGAGCCGAAGACTTACGTTCAGCTATAGCTGGCTGGACTACTTGATAGCGAAGGTATTATGAAGCGCCGAGACACGGGCATACTGGGTGAAAAACTGGCCAAAGACTACTTGAGGAAGCGGGGCTACCGCATCCGCGAGACCAACTACCGCTGCCCCGAAGGCGAAATCGACATCGTCGCCGAGCACAAGGACTACCTGGTCTTTGTCGAGGTAAAGACGCGGCGGAGCCTGGAGTTCGGCAGCCCCGAAGAATCAATCACCGCCGATAAGAGGGAAAGATTGCGGGCTGTCGCCGCCCGCTACCAGCAGGCGCACGATAACCTTCCCCAGCTATGGCGCATCGATGTTGTCGCCATAGAGCTCGACCGCAAGAACAAGCCGTCGCGAATAGAGCTGTTTGAGAACGCCGTGGGCGAGGACTGACCCTTTTATCTTTAAGGCGGCTATGCTAGAATTAGCTACAAAGCCGATGTCAAACCAGAGACAACGCATTATCGACGCCAATCTCAACCGCGCCGGCGAGGGGCTTCACCTGCTGGAAGAGATAGCGCGGATGATGCTTAACGATGCCGCGCTGACCCAGCAGCTAAAGACCATCCGCCACGAAATCCTCAGGGGCGATTTAGTCTTTAACCAGCTGCTTATCCAGTCGCGGGACTCGGCAAGCGATGTCGGCTTCGATATCGAAGTGGCGGGGGAGGACAAAGAGAGGGAGCTGCCGATAGCGGTGGTGGCTAACGCCCGTCGGGTACAGGAGGCGCTGAGAATACTGGAGGAGCTGGCCAAAGTCCCCGGCACCACGCCAGAATTGGACGCCGACAAGTTCAAGCAGGCCCGCTTCGCCCTCTACACTATAGAGCAGGAGCTGCTGTCGAGGCTGTTGCGGCAGGATAAGACGAGCCGACTGGTGGGGCTGTACGCCATCATCGACAGCCAGTTTTTGGACAAGCGCCATCACCTCAAGGTGGCCGAGGAGATGATTCGGGGTGGGGCTGGAATTATCCAGCTACGCGATAAGTTCACCCCCAAGGCGGAACTGCTGCCCGTCGCTCAACAGCTAAAAAAGCTTTGCGCCGAAAAGGGCGCGTTCTTTATCGTCAACGACCACCTCGATATAGCTCTGGCAGCCGGCGCCGACGGGCTGCATCTGGGGCAGGGGGACCTGCCCACCGCCGTGACACGCCGACTTTTGCCGATGGACATGATACTGGGCTGCTCGGTGAACACCGTCGAGCAGGCAAAAACCGCCGAAGCCGACGGCGCCGACTATATCGCCGTAGGCTCGATATACCCGACGGCGTCGAAGGAAAAGCCCATAGTGGTAGGGGTGGAGAGGCTGCGGCAGGTGAGGGGGACGGTGAGCCTGCCCCTGGTGGCTATCGGGGGTATAAATAAAGACAACGCAACCGAGGTGGCGGCTAACGGCGCCGATGCGGTGGCGGTGATTAGCGCTATACTGGGGGCTAAGGATATCGCCGAAGCCGCCCGTAAAATAATAAATAGCTTTGAGGCAGGAAAATGAAAGGACTAACCGATAACCTGGAGCCAATCGCCGATCGTATCAGAGAAGAGCTGATGGCTAAAGACGCCGCCCGCGAGAAGGTATTGCCGCGCTGCCGTGAGGCTATCCGTCATTGTAGCCAGGCGATACGCGCCGTGCACCGCCAGGAGTTCGAGCGGGCTGAAGAGTTGCTCAAGGGGGCGCGCAACCTCTTAAGCGAGGCCGAGAATGCCTATTCGGCTTATAACGAGCTGGGCTATGCCGGCTTTTTCCGTGACGCCCAAAAAGAATTTGCCGAGGGCAGTATTACCCTGGCCCTGGTGACGGGCAAGCCGCTGCCGACACCCGAAGAGCTGGGTGTCGATATCGTTGCCTACTTGAAGGGAATGGGCGAAGCCGTCGGCGAGCTGCGGCGCTACCTGCTGGACAGCATGAGGCATGGCGACCTGTCTAACGGGGAGGAATTACTGGCGGCCATGGACGATATCTACAACATCCTGGTGACCATGGATTTCCCCGACGCCATCACCGGAGGGCTGCGTCATACCACCGACATGGTGCGGGGGGTGCTGGAAAGGACGCGCAGCGACCTGACACTGGCCATGGGGCAGAGAGGGGTGGTGGATAAGCTGGACGGGCTATCCACTGAGAAGTAGCCGCCACCCCGTTATTTTACGTAAGCATAATAGCGTAGTTTTTCTTGACCATAATTTTTTCATATGTTAAGATAGTTTGATTTATCCAGTGCGTTTTTTTATCCTTCCCACCGAATAGAGAAAAGGTAAAGGAGGGCAAAGTGGAGCCAAAAATTGGAGTTTACATCTGTCATTGTGGGACTAACATTGCGGGGAAAGTGGACGTGGAGGCGGTTACCGAGTTCGCCAAGACCTTACCAGCAGTAACCATTGCCCGGAAGTATACCTATATGTGTTCCGACCCGGGGCAGGACCTTATCCGACAGGATATCAAGGAGCTGGGGGTCAACCGTGTCGTGGTGGCTTCCTGTTCGCCGCTGATGCACGAGCGAACCTACCGAAGGGTATGCCAGGAGTCGGGCTTGAATCCCTACCTCTTCGAGATGGCCAATATCAGGGAGCACTGTTCCTGGATAACCGAGGACCCGGCTGCCGCTACCGAGAAAGCCAAGGCGCTGGTGAGCGCCGCCGTAAGGCGCGTTTACTACCAGGAGCCGCTGGAGACGAAAGAGGTCCCGGTTAATCCCAATACCCT
>DATKYX010000074.1:0-3396 GCA_035528255.1 Dehalococcoidales bacterium
TGGTGACCAGGGGGCGGGCGCCGTCGTGGATGACCACCCATTCACAGTCTTTTATCTGTTTTAGCCCCGCCGCCACCGAGTCCTGCCGCCTTTTGCCCCCGACGCAGACCTCAATCGGCGTGGACAGCTTCTCTTCGGCTATCAACTGCCGGCAGGCTTTAAGGCTCTTTTCGTTCACCACCAGCACGATGTGGTCGATTAAGCCGCAGCTATCAAAGGCGCTGAGCACATAGGATAATACGGGCCTGCCCGCCAGCGGGGCCAGGACCTTATCGATGCCGTTCATGCGCCGGCTTTCGCCGGCGGCGACGATAATGGCGGAGACTTTTTGATTGTTTATCACTTTAACCCCTAGTGTCGCTTCAGCTCGGAGGCGTAGCTGGCCCCTAAAGCCGCGGCGTTTTCAGCCAGCCACTGGCTCAGGCGCATCCGTCCGGCGGCGGGCTCGCGGGAAACGAGCAGGTTGGCCATCAACCCGCCGATTTCTTCCTTAGTGAGCACCACGTCCCCAACTATACAGCCAATCAGTCGGGCAGTGAAAAGCACCAGTCCGGGGCTGGCGTGAACGATTCTAGTCCGGCGGTTTATCTTGTCGGCGATTAGCCTTACCAGCTCATCAAAGGTAAAAGTCTCGGGACCGGCGGTGTCTGTAACCATATTATTATCTTTATGGCCGGCGCTCACGGCTATCTCCGCCAAGTCTTCCACAAAAATGGGCTGAACCCGGTAGTCCCCCGAGCCGGGGACGGCGAATACGGGGAATTTCCTGAGGAGCCAGGCGATGTTGTTGATGAGGATGCCCTTGGCGCCGAAGATTAGAGCCGGCCTGACGATAGCGTAAGACAGTTTTGAGTCGATAATAGCCTTTTCCACCAGCGCCTTCCCCCGGAAATAGGGGAAGGGCGATTCCTCGGAGGGGTTGGTGATGCTGATATGTACCATTCTGCGGACACCGGCTTCTTCGGCGGCTCTAATCAGTGTTTGGCTGTTCTCCACAGCCTTATCGAAGGTGCCCCATCGATGCGGGAAGCGAATCCAGTAGGTGTTATAGAGGGTGGCGGCTCCCTGCAGGCTTGCCGCTAGCCGTTCCGGATTATCAAAGCTAAGAGGCTGGGCGCTCACCCGCCCGCCGAAGGAGTTTTCCCGTTCGGGGTGTCCAGTCAGGGTTTTGACGCTTTCTCCCATAGCCAGTAGCCGCGCCGCTATGTATTTCCCACTGTGGCTGAAAGCCCCGGTGACCACGTTCGCTTCAGGACTTTTCATGACCACCCACCAGCCCCAGCCTTATCGCCTCCCTCAGGGTGGCGGCTGTCAGAAGCTCAATGCCTTTGGGGGCTTTGATTTGGGCGCTGGTCTTGGGCACCAGGCAGCGCTCGAAGCCCAGCCGGGCGGCTTCCGCCACCCTTCGTTCCAGTTGAGAGACGGCTCGAAGCTCGCCGCTTAAGCCAACCTCGCCCGCCGCCACTAAAGCGGGGTCGACGGCTAAATCGCGGGCGCTGGAGGCGATAGCTAAAGCGATGCCTAAATCGGCGGCGGGCTCGCCTACTTTGAGCCCGCCGGTGACGTTGACGATAATGTCCTGGTTGCCCAGCTTCAAGCCCACCCGCTTGGTCAGCACCGCCGTAATCAATAGCAATCTATTGAAATCGACGCCGTTGGCGGTGCGGCGGGGCAGGCCGAAGGCGGTGGGGGTGGTCAATGCTTGAATCTCAACGAGCAGGGGACGGCTGCCCTCTAACGTGGGCACCACCGCCGAGCCTACTGCCTCTTCCAGTCTCTGGGCGAGGAAGGCCTTGGAGGGGTTGTCCACCTCGATAAGCCCTTCCTGTTTCATCTCGAAAACGCCGACCTCGTTGGTGGAGCCGAAGCGGTTTTTCACACCGCGCAGCAGGCGGTAGGCGCTGAAGGGCTCGCCCTCGAGGTAGAGCACCACGTCCACGATGTGTTCTAAGACGCGGGGGCCGGCAATTGAACCGTCCTTGGTCACGTGGCCGGCCACGAAAACGGGCACGGCGGCGGGCTTGGCCCAGTGCATCAGCCTCAGGGTGCACTCCCTGACCTGGCCGATAGAACCCGCCGCCGATTCCAGTTCGGGGAGGGAGACGGCCTGGATGGAGTCGATAATCACCAGCGAGGGTTCCAGTTGCTCCAGGTGGCCCAGGATAATGTTGAGGTCGTTCTCAGCCAGCAGGTAGAGCCCCTCTCCGCTTATCCCCAGCCGCTCCGCCCGCAGCCGTATCTGGGAGAGCGTTTCCTCGCCGGAGACATAAGCCACCCTGCCCCCTCCTTTAGCTACCAATGCCGAGACCTGGAGCAGCAGCGTGGACTTGCCGATGCCGGGCTCGCCGCCCATGAGCACCAGCGAGCCGGAGACCAGCCCCCCGCCCAGCACGCGGTTGAGTTCGCTTATGGGGAGGGGGAGGCGGTCGGAGCTGTCGGCGGCTACCTGTGAGAGCTCGCGGGGCGGGTTGGAGAGGTCGGGGATGGGAGCGGGGGCGGCGGAGGAGACCACGATTTCCTCGAAGCTGTTCCATTCCCGGCAGTTGGGGCAACGCCCCAGCCATTTCAGGCTCTCCTTGCCGCAGTTCCGGCAGATAAAGATAGTCTTGCCGCTGGATTTGGGTTTGACCATAGCTTGACTTTATCCCATTTCGGGCGTCAATGCAAGGGGAATCGGGGGAGCTCCACTCCTTAACGTTGAGGGGACAATGCCCCCGCATCCCCGCAGAGGTTTTGAGGATAGAGACGCTGACATCCACAAAGCGATAATAGAGGGGATAGCTAATTGGGGTGGGGCTAAGGTGAAGTGGCGGCTACAGGAGCATGCCCAGCAGTATGCCGGCGACTACCGAAGTAGCGATAGCTCCCGCCATATTGGGGCCCATGGCGTGCATCAAAAGGAAGTTCTTGGGGTTGGCCTTCTGCCCCATTCTCTGCACCACCCGGGCCGACATCGGGATAGCCGAGACGCCGGCGGCGCCTATCATCGGGTTTATCTTTTCCTTTAAGAAAAGGTTGACCAGCTGGGCCGTCCATATTCCCCCCGCCGTGCCGAAGGCGAAGGCGACCACCGCCAGACCGACGATAGCCAGCGTCTGGCCGGTGAGGAAGACCGAGGCCGGCATTAATGCCCCGACGGTTAAGCCGAGCAGGAAGGTGAGCACATCGATAAACACCCCGCCGGCGGCTTGAGCCAGCCTGTCGGTGACGCCAGTGACCCGCAACAGGTTGCCGAACATAAACATGCCGATAAGTGGCACCGACTTGGGCACGAGCAGGGCGGCGACGACGAATATCATGATGGGGAAGATTACCTCTTCCAGCTTGGAGACCTGGCGCAGTTGCGGTTTCATAAATATGGCGCGCTCTTTCTTGGTGGTGAGCAGCTTTATTATC
>DATKYX010000075.1:0-4072 GCA_035528255.1 Dehalococcoidales bacterium
CTCAAAAAGCTGGGGATTAAGCCCGCCGCCACCATTCCCCTGGATGAAGAACTGGTTAACTATGATATTCAGATGAAACCGCTGCTAACATTGCCCGATAGTTCCCGGGCGGTGAGGGCAATGGGCGACTTGTTGAATAAGCTTATCGATGGAAGGGGGTAGAAATGACAGCAAAACTTATTAAAGGCGCCGAGGTCGCGGCGGGAATTCGCGAAGAACTGAAAAAGGAGATAGCCGAGCTTAAAGCGAAGCATAACGTGGTGCCCGGGCTGGTCACGGTACTGGTCGGCGCTGACCCGGCTTCACAGGTCTATGTGGGCGCCAAGGAGAAGACCTCCAAAGAGCTGGGCATCTACTCGGAGAGATACGACCTACCTGAGAAGACTAAACAGCAAGAGCTTTTGAAATTGATTGACAAGCTGAATAAAGACCCCAAGATTAACGGCATTCTGGTGCAGCTGCCTTTGCCCAAGCACCTCAACGAGGAGGAAGTCCTCTTCGCCATCGACCCTAAAAAAGATGTCGACGGCTTCCACCCGGTGAATGTGGGCAAGCTGATGATAGGCGAGCCGGACTATATGCCCTGCACGCCCGCCGGCATCCAGCAGTTGCTTATTCGCTCCGGCACCCAGATCGAGGGCGCCGAGGTGGTTGTGGTGGGCCGGAGCAACATCGTGGGCAAGCCTATCGCCAATATCCTACTCCAGAAAGCGCCGGGGGCTAACGCCACCGTCACCATCTGCCACACCAAGACCCGCGACATTCCTTTCCATACTAAGCGTGCCGACATACTGATTGTGGCCGCGGGCAGGCCCAAGTATATAACCGCTGACATGGTTAAAGAGGGGGTGGTGGTTATCGACGTGGGCGTGAACGAAATCGGACGGACGGCCGAGGGCAAGCGAATACTGGCCGGGGACGTTGACTTTGAAACGGTTAAAGAGAAGGCGGCGGCCATCACTCCGGTTCCGGGTGGGGTGGGGCCGATGACCATAACCATGCTTATGATGAATACCGTCAGGGCGGCTAAGGTAGCCGCGGGCTTAGCTTAGGAGGTAGTCAGGATGGAATACAAGATAGAGAAAACCAAGGCACCGGGTCGGGACGAGGTGGAGTTGCTGGGAGCTACCTTTGAGGAAGGCAAACCGGAGGGGGAGGATGTGGGGAAGTGGCGGCAGAAGCTAGACAGCCGTGAAGAGAGGCTAAAGTACCTGCGGAGCGGCGAGCGCTACTTCTACAGCGAGGAGTGGTTCGGCAGCGAGAAACGGAAGAATCCAGCTTGATTTATTTAAGGAGGGATAACGATGGCTTTTGAAGTCCCTAAGACAGCCTATAGCGGTAAGATAAAAGAGATGAAGCTGGGCGGCGGCGATAAGGCGGTAACCGTCGGCGGGGAGAGCTGTTACCCGTTTTATCTCTTCGAGGGAGAGATGCCGCACGCGCCCCGAATAGCCATGGAGGTCTGGGATATGCCCCCGCAGGACTGGGCGCCCGCCGCCCTGGAGCCTTTCCAAGGGGTGACCGACGACCCGGTTGCCTGGGCCAAGAAGTGCATCGACGACTACGGGGCGGAGATGATTTGCCTGCAACTGATTAGCACCGATCCCAACGGGCTCAACCGCAGCGCCGATGAAGCCACGGCGGTGGTCAAGAAGGTCGCCGACGCCATCAATGTTCCCCTGATTGTCTGGGGGACGGCTAACCACGATAAGGACACCGAGGTGTTGAGGCAGGTGGCCGAGGTATGTCAGGGCAAAGACCTGATTATGGGGCCGCTGCAGGAAGGCGATCACAAGAAAATCGGCGCCGCCGCCATCGGTTATCACCATACGGTGATTGCCTCGACGCCGATAGACATCAACCTGGCCAAGCAGCTTAATATTTTGCTGGGCAACCTGGGTGTTGCCGACGAGATGATTATCGTGGATCCGACCGTAAGCTGTATCGGCTACGGCATCGAGTACTGTTACTCGGTTATGGAGAGAATGAGGATGGCGGGCTTGACGCAGCAGGACGAGAAGCTGCAGTTTCCGCTTATCTGCAATATATCCAAAGAGGCGTGGAAGACCAAAGAGGTTCATATCCCCACCGCCGAAGACCCCAAGCTGGGGGACGCCAAGAAGCGGGGAATCCTGCTGGAGGCGATGTCGACCATGGTGTTGATGCTGGCGGGGGGGGATGTGATGGTGATGAGGCATCCCGAAGCCATAAAGCTGGTGCGCGAGATGATAACCGAATTGACCGCCGCCGGTTAAATAAATAGTCTTAAGTTAAGGGGGGATTGCAGAATGGCCGAAGAAAAGGAAACCAAGAGCATCGACCAGGGTACTCTCGATTTGATAGAGAAGGCCGCCAAAGACGGCGTGAACACCACTTTCGATAGGGCTGAATCCATCAAAGCCTGCCCCATAGGTTCGGTAGGCAGTTGCTGTAAGAACTGCGGCATGGGGCCCTGCCGGGTGCCGCTGCCCAAGGGTAAGGAGGAAACCCCTGAAGATAAACAGAAGCGCCGGGGCGTCTGCGGAGCCACCGCCGAGACCATCGCCGCCCGTAACTTCATCCGCATGATAGCCGGAGGGGCGGCGGCCCACTCCGACCACGGGCGGGAGGTTGCCAGGCTTTTCCTGGCGGTGGCCAGAGGGAAGGCTCCGGGCTACGAGATAAAGGACGAGCAGAAACTGCTGCAGGTAGCTCTGGACCTGGGCGTAGAAATCGGCGAGCGCAGCAATAACGAGATAGCCGCCGATATCGGCGAGATAGCCCTGGGCGAGTACGGCAAGCAGGAAGGCGAGTTGATAACCCTGAAAAAAGCGCCCTTGAAGCGCCAGGAGTTGTGGCGCAAGCTGGGGGTCGCCCCACGGGGCATAGACCGCGAGATCGTGGAAATAATGCACCGCACCCATATCGGCGTTGACCAGGACTACAAGAGCCTGCTCAAGCAGGGGGTGAGGGCGGCTCTAGCCGACGGGTGGGGCGGCAGCCTGATGGCTACCGAGCTCCAGGATATACTCTTCGGCACTCCGGCCCCTATTCTGGGCCAGGCCAACCTGGGGGTGCTGGAAAAGGACGAGGTCAACATCATCATTCACGGCCATGAGCCGCTGCTCTCCGAGATGATTGTTGCCGCTGCCCAGGAGCCGGAGATGATAGAACTGGCCAAGTCCAAAGGAGCTAAAGGGATAAACCTTTCCGGTATGTGCTGCACCGCCAACGAGATATTGATGCGGCACGGAGTGCCCATTGCCGGTAATTTCCTGCAGCAGGAGCTGGCTATAGTCACCGGCGCGGTGGACGCCATGGTGGTGGATGTACAGTGTATCATGCAGTCCGTACAGACCGTCGCCGAGTGTTACCACACCAAAATTATCACCACCTCGCCCAAAGCCAGGATTCCGGGTGCAACCCATGTCGAGTTCGACGAACACGATGCCCTGAAGTCGGCGCGGGAAATTGTGAAAACAGCTATCGAAAACTTCCCCAACCGTAAGGGGAACATACATATCCCCGACAATAAAACCGACCAGATTGCCGGTTTCAGCCACGAGACCATCAACTACCTGCTGGGCGGGATGTTCCGTGCCTCCTACCGCCCGCTGAACGATAACATCATCAACGGGAGGATAAGGGGCGTTGCCGGCGTCGTCGGCTGTAATAACTCCCGCGCCAAGCATAACGAAGGCCATATCACCATGGTTAAGGAGCTGATAAAGAACGACGTGCTGGTGATTACCACGGGCTGTAACGCCATCGCCTGCGCTGAGGCCGGGCTGCTGGTGCCCGAAGCCGCCAAGAAATTTGCCGGTAAGGGGCTGGCCGAGGTCTGCGAGACGGTGGGCATACCGCCCGTACTGCACATGGGTTCCTGCGTGGATAACAGCCGCATACTAATCGCCGCCACCGCCATGGTCAAGGACGGCGGGTTGGGCGACGACATCAGCGACCTGCCCGTAGCCGGCGCGGCTCCCGAGTGGATGAGCGAGAAGGCTATTTCCATCGGGCAGTATTTCGTCGCCTCGGGCGTTTACACCGTATTCGGCGTTACCTGGCCCACCACGGGCAGCAAAGAGGTGAC
>DATKYX010000076.1:0-3597 GCA_035528255.1 Dehalococcoidales bacterium
ATATCGCCTATACTTGCTACAAGAGGAAATACAGCGGTAAGAAATGAAGAGGGTCTTAGTTCATAGCTGCTGCGCCCACTGCGCCGCCTATACGGTGGAGCACTGGCGGCGGCAGGGTTACGAGGTGAGCGCGCTCTGGTATAACCCCAACGTACACCCCTACACCGAGCACCAGCAGCGCCTTGAGGCGATGCAGGCGCTGGCTGAGGAGATGGAGCTGCCCCTGATAAACACGGGCGGCTATGATATCGTAGAGTATTTCCGCGGGGTGGTGGGGCATGAAGCCGAGCGCTGCGGGCACTGCTTCCGGCTGCGCCTTTCCCGGACGGCGGAAACAGCCAAAGAGATGGGCTTCGACGCCTTTACCACCAGCCTGCTCATCAGCCCCCACCAGAAGCACGAGCTATTACAGGAAATCGGGGCTAAGCTGGGTGGGGAAAAGGGGGTGGAATTTCTCTACGCCGACCTGAGGAAGCGCTACTCGGACAGCCGCCACATCACCAAGCCGATGGAACTGCACCGCCAGCAGTACTGCGGCTGTATCTACAGCGAGTGGGAACGCTACGGCGGCACAACTATAAAATAAAAGGGAGTCCTTCTTAAGAAGGACTCCCCTCTAATATCAGCCCTGGTGGCTGGTCAGGCAGCCGGCTTTATAATCAGCACCACCTGCGCCAGGTTATCTTCCCCGGTTAACACCACCACGCTATCGCCAACGGCAATGTCGGCGAATTCAGCCTGCCCGCCAAAGGGGCAGAACCCCCTCAGCCCGCAGAGTCCCCGGGACGCTACTTCCATCTGAGCTACCCGGTTCTGGAGCCTCTTTTGATTGCAGGAGGCAACTGCCGCCTGCACCCGGTTTTGCGCACCCCGGCCGTTGCCCTGACCGATTCGAGCTCTCAGCTCTTCCTGGTTTTGCTGCCTGAGCTGCAAGCGCTGTTGCACCGCAGCCATAACCCGGCCCGGCATTGACATCTGGTAGTAGAGAGTGCCGTCGCCTACCGCTATGGTAAGCTCCTCTTCCCCGGACTGGATAACCAGTTCCTGGTCGCCGATGCTGAGCACCTCGCCCCTTAATATCTCACCCTCCAGGTCGCCGACCAAAGACGGCGCATTCGGGGCGGCCAGGGCGGGGACAGCCATCCCCAGGACCAGAGCCAGAGCCAGGACGGATATCCCGGTCAGTGTTAATACTTTCGACATTCTAGTTTGACCTCCTCTAATTCAGGTTCCATTTCGCCGGTTAGAACCAGCCAGATAATGGCTAACAACTTCTTCATCTCCAACCTCCTTAAACCATTCTCATCAGTCCCCGATGGCGTAAGCCACCTGGACAGTAAGGGTAATTTCTATCTCTCCGGGGCTGACCGATGTATTGTAACCTTCTTCAGGCGCTACTCCCATACCCGCGTCTCTATAGACTACGGGGGAATAGACGTTGCCTTCAGAGATATAGGTCGGCTTGCCCAGCTCGATTCCGGCCAGGTCAGCCAGTTGCTCGGCCTTGGCTTCGGCATCAGCCATTGCCTCTGCCCGTGCCTCTTCGTAGTATTCCGAAGGGTCGTCGACAGAGAAGGCGATGTTGTTGATGCGGATGAAGTCTCCGCCGGCTTCAGCCACAGCGTCGATAATGGCGCCGACGTTATCAATATCCCTTATCTTGACCGTAACCATATTGGTAACCCGGTAGCCGATGACAACTGGTTCGTCGTCATCCCAGCGGGTAACCTGGTCGATGCTGAAATACTGAGTCTGGATATCATCCTCATCCACGCCGTTATCGGTCAGGGCGGTCATTACGTTTTCCATAGCCTCCGCCGCCTGAGATTGAGCCTCGGCAACCGTGTCCGCCTGAGCCTCGACGCCTAACCACAGGGTGGCCAGGTCGGGGATTACGGTGATTTCGCCTTGTCCACTAACCCAGATCCCCTCCTGCTGAGTGTTTAAGTCAACCGTGCCGATGGTGGTCGGGCCCGCCGTGCAGGCCGAAAAACCGACCAGGGACAGCACCAGCGCCAGACATACCACCACCACACCTACCGCTACTAGCAAATTCCGTTTCATGATTCACCTCCTTTCCAAAATTGCTTTCATTGCTTCCACCTATATATAACGAAAAAGTCGCCGTTAGGTTAGCGGCGACTTTAGTGAATTTGGGGAAATAGGGGGATTATTGCAGGGCCTGGAGCACCTTTCCGTAGCCATTTTCCAAAACCGCAATCGCTTCCAGCAGAGCCTCTTTTACCGATGGGGGCACTTCTTCCAGCATTGCCTGCATCACCGAGTGGTTGTTAGACGCCGAGCCCGCTACTGAAACAGTGAGTCCGGCCCGATTCTGGGCCTGACCGTGATGGCCCTTGCCCCACCCCCCTTCATCCACCGTCGCCGACGGCGGGGGTTCCGTCGGGGCTCCGTTGGCGGTATCTGAGTCACCTGAGTCAGGGGGTTCACCTGCGCCGCTTGAATCACCGGTTGACTCCATCAAAAATGACGGTGCCTGTTCCCCATCCAGCTCCGAGACCAGAACAACCAGCATTTCCAGGCGGTCGTCCAGGCGCTCGGTGATTCTCTCTATCTGACGGGCGTCGCCCATGTCGGCCATATAGATTATCTCCGCCACCCTCCTGTCGGCAAAGCCGGCGCACAGCCTCGCCTCGCCAATATCTGAGGTGGTCAGCGCCAGTTGCACATTTTCGGTAGCCAGCTTGACCGGATAGAGAATGCTATCGGGCATGCTATTGCTGGCGGCGGCTACGGTGCCTCCCCCCGCCATCAGCACGACGAGGACGATAGCCAGCGCCGTCGCCCACCGCGGCACCCAGCCCAAGAAGGGGCGGCGCCTGGGGGCGGCTTTCTCCTGCAACGCCGAGCGGAACTGGTACCTTGCCCGGGCTCTAAACTCGGGCCTGGGCTCGACGGACGACGCTTCCTTGACCGCCAGCACCGTCTCCAGCAAAGGCTTGAGCTCGTCCGCCTGCTCCGGATACAGCTTGAGGCAATACTCCAGGGTTTCCCCGTCGAGCACTATCCGCTCCAGGCACTCGTCAAATATATTATTGAATTCTTTATCTTTCATTATTCCGTCACCAACATTGTCCGCCGCAGAGCGACGATGGCGCTATGTTGCAACGCCTTTACCGCCCCCTCACTCTTACCCATAACTTTGGCTACCTTAGCGATGGATAGCTCGCTGGTAAAGCGCAACGAGATTACCTCGCGCTGCGCCTCGGTCAACCGCTTCGCCGCCACCAGCAGTTGCTCGATATTCATCTTAAGCTCGGCGGTGGAGTGGGGGTTATCGCCGCTGCTTATCAGCGACTCATCCAGGGGCACGGAGGGACGCTTCGTCTTTTTCCTCAGGTGGTCCACCGCCTGGTTGTGGGCGATGCGGTATAGCCAGGCGGAGAAGGGTACCCCCTTCCACCTGAAGGAGGAGATTGATTGGAGCGCATTTAGGAAGACCTGTTGAGTCATATCTTCCGCCTCCATCTCATTACCTACCCTCAGAGCCAGATAGCGATAAATTTTATCGAAATACTCCTCGTACAGCCGGGCAAACGCCTCCTGGTCATTGTTTTGCGCCCGACGAACCAGGCT
>DATKYX010000077.1:0-2713 GCA_035528255.1 Dehalococcoidales bacterium
TGCGCGACCCGACCCGGGGCGGGCTGGCCACCAGCCTTAACGAGCTGGCGCAGCAGTCAAAGGTGAGCATCAGAATCGAGGAGAAAGAAATCCCGGTGCGTGAGGAGGTCTTAGCCGCCTGCGAGATGCTGGGCTTCGACCCGCTCTATGTCGCCAACGAGGGCAAGATGATTGCCATCGTTCCGCCCGGAGACGCCGATAAGGTTCTCAAAGCCATGCGCCGGAATAAATATGGCAAAAAGGCCGCTATTATCGGGGAGGTGGGGGCGGAAAACCCGGGGCGGGTGACGATGAAGACCGTCCTGGGGTCTTCCCGCATCGTTGACATGATGGTCGGGGACCTTTTGCCCCGGATTTGCTAAATATGCACGAACTAAGTATCACGCAAAGTATGCTCGACCTCGTCCTGGAGCAGGCGCAGAACGCCGGCGCTAAAGATATAGGTAAAATAAACCTGGTTATCGGGGAGATGACGGGCGTGGTGGACAGGTCGGTGCGCTTTTACTTCGATTTCCTGAGCCAGGGGACGGCGGCGGAGGGGGCGACTCTTAGCTTTAAGGTAGTGCCGACCACGGCCCGCTGCCGGAAATGCGCTAAAGAGTTCGAGCTGGGGGAGTTCGACTGGACTTGCCCCCACTGTAAGGGCAATAATATAGAGATTGTCGGCGGCAAGGAACTATTCGTAGAAAGTATCGAGGTGGAGTAGATGGAAATTAAGGTAATCAAGGACATCATGGGCGCTAACGAGCAGATAGCGCGGGAGAATCGCCAGCTCTTCGACAGCAACAAGGTCTTCGTGGTCAATGTGATGGCTTCGCCGGGGGCGGGCAAGACCAGCCTTATCCTGGAGACCATCAGGAGGCTCAAGGGCAAGGTCAAGGTCGGCGTCGTCGAGGGCGATATCAGTTCCAGCCTGGACGCCGAAGCCATCGGCAAGGAGGGTGTTCCCGTCGTCCAGATAAATACGGGCGGGGAGTGCCACCTCGACGCCAACATGACCGCCAGCGCTTTGGGCAACCTGCCGCTGGGGGATATCGAACTGCTGTTTATCGAGAACGTGGGTAACCTGGTCTGTCCCGCCGAGTTTAACCTGGGCGAGGACCTGAGAGTCCTCGTCTCCAGCACCCCCGAGGGCGACGATAAGCCCTTCAAGTACCCGCTGATGTTCCACGAAGCCGACGCCGTGCTCGTCAACAAAATCGACCTGCTGCCCTACCTGAAGTTCGACGTCGATGCTTTTACCAGTACCATCAAGGGGATAAACCAGAAGGTGAAGGTCTTCCCCCTGTCCTGCACCACGGGCGAAGGAGTCGACCGGTGGGTTGACTGGCTGCTGGGGCGGGTCAGGGGCTAGCGTTAGGGTGTTGACGCTACTAAATACCAGTAGTATACTCACCCATAGATTTTGCCCCATATATTGCGGAGGTAATAGTAAATGGAAAAACAATGGCAAGAGATGACTCCGGCCGAAAAGCAGGAAGCACTGTTCGCGCGGTGGCTTTCGCCCAAAGACCCCGAGGGGAATGACCTTAAATTCCAGAGCCCCGCCGCCGAAAAAGCCTATAAAGAAAGGGCAACCCGCTTCAAGGACGCCCTCCAGTTAAAGAAGACGCCCGACAGGGTGCCGGTGCTGCCCATGCTCAGCTTTTTCCCGACCTACTATGCCGGCGTAACCCCCCGGGAAGCCATGTACGACTACGATAAGCTGGCTAAGGCCACCAAAAAATACATGCTGGACTTTGAGCCGGATGTGAACTCCGGTATCGGTATCGCCACCCCGGGTCGGGTCTTTGATATCCTTGACTACAAGCTGTACGCCTGGCCGGGCCATGGAGTTTCCCCCAATCACACCTACCAGTGCCTCGAAAAAGAATACATGCTGGCTGATGAATACGATGCCCTGATTCAGGACCCGTCCTATTTCTTTGCCAACACCTACTTCCCGCGCATATTCGGTAGTCTGCAAGGCTTCAAGATGCTGCCCAATCTGTCCACCATGCAGGAAATGCCGTTCGTCGGTCCCAATGTTATACCCTTCGGCCTGCCCGATGTTCAAGCCGCCTATAAGGCTCTCTTTGAAGCCGGGGCTGAAGCCCTGAAATGGGTGGGGGTGGTGGGTGCTTTCGGTAACGAGATGGCGACGCTGGGCTTTCCCGGCGGCTCTGGCGGGTTTACCAAGGTGCCCTTTGACGTAATCGGCGACACCCTGCGCGGCACCAGGGGGATAATGGTGGATATTTACCGTCAGCCCGACAAGGTATTAGAAGCCATGGAGGCACTGACGCCTCTAATGATTAATATGGGGGTGTCGGCGACGCAGATGGCGGGCAACCCGCTGGTGATGATACCGCTGCACAAGGGCGCCGACGGCTTCCTCTCCGACGAGCAGTTCAAGAAGTTCTACTGGCCTCACTTTAAGAAGCTCCTCATGGGCTTGATTAACGAAGGCTGCATCCCGTTTTCTTTCGTTGAGGGGGGTTACAATACGCGCCTCGAGATTATCCGGGACGTACCCAAGGGCACTACCTTCTGGACCTTCGACACCACCGATATGGCTAAAGCCAAGAAGGCACTGGGCGACGTTGCCTGCATCGGCGGTAATGTGCCCACCGACCTGTTGGCCGTAGGCACGCCCCAGCAGGTGAAAGACTACGTCAAGAATCTCATCGATACCTGCGCCGGGGGCGGCGGCTATATGGTGGCCAACGGTGTT
>DATKYX010000078.1:0-5118 GCA_035528255.1 Dehalococcoidales bacterium
CACCTCCAACAAAGAGGTTATCGCCAAGCACGGCGTGGCGCTTTTCGCCCTGGCTCAGGAAAACGGCGTCGGCTTGCACTACGAAGCCAGCGTCGGCGGCGGCATTCCCCTCATCGCCCCCTTCCAGCAGGACCTGGTGGCTAACCGGATAAGCGGCATCTACGCCATCATCAACGGCACCACCAACTATATCCTCACCCGCATGGCTAAAGAGGGCATTGACTTCCCCACGGCCTTAACAAGCGCCCAGAAGCTGGGCTACGCCGAGGCAAATCCTAAAAACGATATCGAAGGCATAGATTCCACCTATAAACTGGCTATACTGGCGTCGCTGGCTTTCCACTATCAGGTGCGCCCCCAGGACATCCACTGCGAGGGCATTTCCCGCCTGGACAGCCGCGACTTTAAGTACGCGCGGGAGCTGGGCTTCGCCATCAGGCTGCTGGCAATCGGCAAGCAGGGCGACAACCTCATCGAGGTCAGAGTCCACCCCGTCTTTATCCCCGAAGAATCGCTGCTGGCCAAGGTTGACGGCGTCTATAACGCCATCCTGGTGCAGGGCGATTTGGTGGGCAAGGTGCTCTTCTATGGTGAAGGCGCCGGCGCGTTGCCCACCAGCAGCGCTATGGTGGCTGATATCGTCTCCGCCGCCCGCGATATCGTTACCGGCAGCGGCACACGGGTAAGGTGGCGGCTGGAATCGAACAAGAAAATACGACCCATGGCGGAGCTCGAGACCCGCTACTACCTCCGGCTCAATGTCGATGACCGCCCCGGCGTGCTGGCTCAGGTGTCCAAGGTCTTGGGCGACCATCGTATCAGCATCTCCGAGGTAATCCAGAAGGCGGTTGACGATGAGGCGCAAACGGCGGAGATTGTCATTATGACCCACCCCGCCCAGGAAGCCGAGATGCAGCTGGCATTGAAGGAACTGGAGCGTATGGCTTCGGTTAAGGAGATAGGGAACTTTATCAGGGTGGAGGCTTAAAGCGAAGAAGCCTCTCTTATGTAATCCCTCCTCCTCTCCTTTGAAGGAGAGGAGGACAAAGGGGGTGAGGTTAGCATGGCTAATATAGAAATGGTAATAGATAGCATAAGGGTAAGTCTTATGAACTATCAGCAGGTGGTAATCTTGAAGGAGAAAGAGGGTGAGCGACACCTTCCTTGTTGGATTGGCCCCGCCGAAGCTGATGCGATAGCTGTGAAAATGCAAGATGTATATGTGCCAAGACCCTTAACTCATGACTTTTGCCTAGCTATTGTTCATGCGTTCAAAGGTACTGTGAAACATGTCATAATTAGCGACCTTAAAAATGACACGTTCTATGCCAAGGTCGTTCTTGAATCAGGAGGAAAACAAACCGAGATTGATTGCCGACCTTCCGATGCCCTAGCTGTCGCTGTAAGAGTAGATGCACCAATCTTTGCTGACGAGAAAGTTTTAGACATAGCTGGTGTTTTTATGAATGAAGAAGGTAAGCCCACCGAGCTACCTCCAGAAAAAATCACAACAATCAAAGATAAAACTGAAAAGAAGCCATCCCAGTTGGAAATGTTCTCAGAATCATCTCAGGAAGTGCTGAATTTGGCAGAGGAAGAAGCAAAACGCCTGAGCCACAATTTCGTAGGGACAGGGCACATATTACTAGCTTTAGTAAAGCAAACACACACCATAGCAAGCGCTGTCTTAGGCAATCTAGGACTTGACTTAGCTAAGGCTCCTCTCGAAATAGAAGCATCTATTAACCAGCAATCAGATATTGAATCAACAGAAGTCGGACTAAGCTCCGCAGTTAAGAAAACAATCGAGTTGTCAGTAATGGAGGCAAAACGCTTGGGCAGCAGGAAGGTTCAGCCCGAACACATTCTTATAGGGCTGATACGCCAAGATAAGGGAGTGGCTGCTACTCTGCTCAAGAATCAAGGAATCAATACGGAAAAAATTTATATCGAGCTTATCCGACTATATACACAGTTTTCATATGGGAAACAGCTATAGAGGAGAGGGGGATTAAGGGGGAGGGTCGGTAGGTTAGAAAAAACGATTTGCACCCACCCCAAAGGAGTAATTAAAAATCATGAAACCAGGCGTTTTATTCAGATACAAAGACCGCCTCCCCATCACCCCTAAAACCCCCCTCTTCTCTCTGGGCGAGGGCGACACCCCTCTGGTCAGGTGCCCCCAGCTGGAAAAGGAGCTGGCGGTGGGCGAGCTATACTTCAAGCTGGAGGGCTGCAACCCCACCGGCTCGTTCAAGGACCGGGGGATGGTGGTGGCGGTGGCCAAAGCATTAGAGGAAGGCAGCCGGGCTTTGATGTGCGCCTCGACGGGCAACACCAGCGCCTCGGCGGCGGCATATGCCGCGGGCTGCGGCGTCGAGTCCATAATCATTATACCCAGGGGCAAGATTGCGCTGGGCAAGATGGCTCAGGCGATTGTCTATCGGGCTAAAATCGTGGCTATCGACGGCAACTTCGACCAGGCGTTGAAGATAGTGCTGGCTCTCACCGAGAAGCACCCCGTCACCCTGGTCAACTCGCTCAACCCCAATCGTATCGAGGGGCAGAAGACAGCCGCCTTCGAGGTTATCGATACTCTGGGTGAAGCCCCCGACTATCTCTTCATCCCCGTGGGCAACGCCGGCAACATCACCGCCTACTGGAAGGGCTTTAAGGAGTACCACGAGGCGGGCAAGGCGAAAATCAGGCCCAGGATGATGGGCTTCCAGGCGGAGGGAGCCGCCCCCATCGTCAGGGGGCATATCGTGGAGAAGCCGGAGACGGTGGCTTCGGCGATAAGAATCGGCAATCCGGCCAGCTGGAAGAGGGCGGAGGCCGCCCGCGACGAGTCGGGCGGCATTATAGATATGGTGAGCGACGACGAGATTCTGGCAGCCCAGAAAATGCTGGCGACTAAAGGCGGCATCTTCGGCGAGCCGGCGTCGGCGGCGTCACTGGCCGGGCTGGTCAAGCTCCGTAAGCAGGGCAGGGACTTATCCAAGAGCCGTATCGTCTGTGTCGTCACCGGCACCGGACTCAAGGACACCGAAACGGCGGTCAAGGGCGCCGAGCCATTTTTAGAGCTTCCCGCCGACCTGGCTCAGGTGGAGGAGGCGCTGGGACTAACTTGACATAACACCTGAAACGAATAACAGGCATGTTCAGGCGTTGTTTGTTTCCTGACTTGAAAAAGGCGGTTTTTCCAAAGCTAATCAGGCAGTAATTGTTCGGTTAAACAAAGGAGGGCGCGAGTGATTAACCAGGAAGAGATTAAAGCGGCCGTAACCTCTATTATAAAGGCTATCGGCGAGAACCCGGAGAGGGAGGGGCTGGTGGGCACTCCCAGGCGGGTGGCTGAGATGTATTCCGAGCTATTTTCGGGGCTGACTATGAACCCCAAGGAAGACCTTTCCGTGGGCTTTGAGGAAGGGCACCGCGAGATGGTCATCCTCAGGGATATTCCCTTCTACTCCATGTGCGAGCACCACCTCCTGCCCTTTTACGGCGTGGTCCATGTGGGATACGTGCCTAACGAGACGGGGCGCGTTGTCGGCGGGAGCAAGCTGGCGCGGGTGGTGGAAATCTTCGCCAAGCGCCCCCAGATTCAGGAAAGGATGACCTCCCAGATTGCCGACGCCATCGTCAGCGGCTTAAAACCCGACGGCGTGGGGGTTATCGTCCAGGCGGAGCACCTTTGCATGATAATGCGGGGCATTAAGAAAGCAGGGAGCGCTATCGTTACCTCGGCTCTGAGGGGGAGCTTTCGCAGCCGCGCCGAGACCAGGGCGGAGTTCTTCTCTCTGCTGCAGGGCAAGTAGTTAACTAATCCGAGGAGGGGACAAGGCGGGGTTCCTGTAGTTCCATCTCCTGGCCGCAGCAACTGGGCGTGCCTTCACCAGCCTTGGTGCAGAGTATTTCGGTGCCGCACTTGGTGCAACGATATCTTTTTCCTAGTTGACTGGCCATCTATTTCTTCTGTTCCATGGGTTTACCGCAGCAATGGATGGTGCCTTCGCCCGCGCGGGTAACGATAAACTCGGCGCCGCACTTGGCGCAGCAATACCTTTTGCCTATCTGATTTGCCATCTAGAAGCTGCCTTTCTAATACTACTTGGCTATACAAACCATAATATTATAAGCGCTGGCTTAAGCGCTGTCAAAGCCCTTTACTCCCCCATAACCTGCACCACGATTTGCCTGGAACGGGCTCTGTTGTCGAAGTCCACCACCACGATTTGCTGCCAGGTGCCCAGCGCCAGGCTCTTGCGGCTGAAGGGGATTACCAGCGAGGCTCCCAGCAGCGAAGCCCTCACATGGGAATGCCCGTTACCGTCGCCCCAGGCGCGGTCGTGCTGGTAGGGGGTGTCGGCGGGGATAATGCGCTCCCACATTCCCTTGAAGTCGGCCACCAGCCCCGGCTCGAACTCGATGGTGGTAATGCCCGCCGTGGAGCCGGTGACGAACAGGGTGACCGTTCCCTCGCTTATATCGGTTTCAGCCAGCTGCTTCTGCACATCGGGCGTGATGTCGATGATGTCGCCGTGCCCCCGGCTCTCCAGGCTTATTTTTTTGGTGACTACCATTTTCCCACCTCCCCGGTGTCTTTCTACCCACCCAATTCCCGCCCTACAGGGGCTTCGCCCCTAAAACTCTCTTATTCCCCCCTCCTTCCTCTCTGACGCGAGAGGAGACGTCCGTTCCCCCTTTGAAAAAGGGGGATTAAGGGGGATTTTAGTTTCTAAATATCGGCCAATTCCTCCCACAAGACATCGTCCATCTCAAATACCGGCCCGTCCTGGCATACCTGCTTTAAGCCGTTCAAGGTCTTTACTGTGCACCCGTAGCAGACGCCCACCCCGCAACCCATCCGTACCTCCAGCGAAACTTGGGCGGTTTTAAGCCCGGGCATTTGCGCCATAATCCGGTACATCGGGAGCGGCCCGCAGGCGAAAATCTGATCGGCTTCTCTGGTAAAATCGGGCAGGAGGTCGGTTATCATGCCCTTTTCGCCCATCGTCCCGTCTTCGGTAGCGATGACGAGTTTGACCTTGGGTAATAACTTCGATGGGTAAAGCTGGGCGGCGGTTGGCGCACCGTAGAGCAGGGTTACTTCCTTTC
>DATKYX010000079.1:0-10587 GCA_035528255.1 Dehalococcoidales bacterium
CGCTTGTTATTACTGACGGCTTCTTTGATGGCGTCGTTAATCCAGTTTTCGGGATAGACCTTGAGGGCGTCACGCAGTTCCTCGGCAATCATGGGGGTGAGCATCCCGATATTCTGTTCGTAAAGACTAAAGATGTCGGGCGGCTCCTCGGCGTCAACCAGGGCGGGCTCTCTCAGCTCCAAACCGCTCAACTCCAGCTCGCCGCTCTGAATCTTCGCCATAGTTTGCCTGTCCGGCTCGGTGTTGAGCAGATAGATATCCTCGGGCGTGCCGTCCCTGTCCAGTATCAGGTGAAGGATAGTCCCCCGCTTGGCAGCCGTCTCAAGGGCGTTACGCAGCGCTTCGTCGGGCGTACCTTTCGCTTCTTTAAGGCTGCTCATCAGGCTCTTATTACTCAGAAGCTCCCGGTAGCTGGTAAAGCGGGGATAGCCCCGCTTCTGGTAGAGCGTCTGAAAAATATGCAGGGTCGTTTTCAGCTCGGCGATATCGCTGAGTTGCGGCAGCAGCGTGCTGAAGAAAGCGTTAGGCACGGCGGTAAACTGCGACTTAGCCGGGAAACCCTTAAACTGCTCCATAGTCACCTTAAACTAATACGAGCCTTATAATAAGCTCAGTTCTTCGTTAGTAATATTTTCAAACTTAGCCATCTTGGGTTTGAAAAGCAGCTTTACCCTGTCGGTAGGGCCATTGCGGTTCTTGGAGACAATGATATCAGCCGGCGGCGGAAAGCTTTCCCCCGGGTGTTCCCGCTCCCAATCCTCTTTGCTGGGGTAATAATATTCATCGCGGTAGACAAAGACAACGACATCGGCGTCCTGCTCGATGCTGCCGCTTTCACGCAGGTCGGACAGGAGGGGTTCGTGGGAAGCTCGTCCCTCCGGGGCACGGCTAAGCTGCGATACCGCCAGCAGGGGCACATTAAGCTCGCGGGCTAGCCCTTTCAGGTCGCGGGATATCTCACTGACCTCCTGGACCCGGTTGTCGAACCTTCTTCCCCCCTGCATCAGCTGCAGGTAGTCAACGATAATCAGGTCAACGCCCTGCTCGAATTGCAGGCGGCGGGCTTTGCTTCTCATCTCTGCCACGCGCAGTTGGGGGGTATCATCGATATATATCCTGGCTTCGGAGAGCTGGCCGATAGCATCCATAATTCGTCTTTCCTGGTCTTCGGTATGAAGCCCGAGGCGAATGCGCCGTGAGTCCACCCCGGATTCGCTGGCCAGTATGCGCCAGACCAGCGGCTCCCGTGCCATCTCCAGGCTGAATAGGGCCACACAAGCCCCCTGGTCTACGGCGGCGTTTCGGGCCAGGCTCAAGGCGAGGCTGGTCTTACCCATGCTGGGCCTGCCGCCGACAATAATCAGTTCCGAACGCTGAAATCCGCCCAGGAGCTCGTCCAGACCGGCGAAGCCAGAGAGTACGTAGGGCAACTGTCCCCTTTCGGCGCCTTCCTCCTCGAGGCCAGTGGCCTCGAAGTACGAGTCCAGCACCTGGCGGATATGGGTGAGGTCGCGCCGGCTTCGCTCGTGGCGCAGCCCGAAGAGGATGTCCTCGGCATCGTTGAGACTACGGTCGACATCAGGCTCGGCCCGGAAACCGATTTTGGCAATCTGCCCTCCGGCATCAATCAGGCGGCGCATTACCGACAGGCGATATACGATTTGAGCGTAGTCTTCGATATCGAGGGAGGTAGGGCATATGGCTATCAGCCGGCTTAGATAGGCGGCACCGCCGCAAGCCTCCAGCTTCCCCTGTCGGTCGAGCTCCTGAGCCACCGTTATCTGGTTTATGGCTTCATCGCGTTCGTAGAGCGACAGACAGGTATCATATATCCAGGCGTTTCGCTCGGTATAAAAAGGCGATTTGTTATCCAGTGGCACCAGTATGGGGGCAACCTTGAATATCGCCGACCCGTCTATCAGCAGTGAGCCGATTACCGCTTCCTCGGCATCGACATCATGCGGCGGCAGCTTCTCGCCAACCATCCCTAAGCTGTCTCCTCTTTCTTCTTGGTCGTCTTAGCTTTCGTCGTGGTCTTCTTCGTTTTCTTGGGAGCCGTTTCTTCTTTCTTGGCGGTCTTCTTTGCTTTTGTCGCCTTGGTTTCCTTCTTCGTAGTCGTCTTTGCCTTCTTAGCCTTTGTCTCTTCCCCGGTCTTCTTCTCTTTCTTGGCGGGCTTCTTTTCCGCCTTCGGGGCTTTCTTGGCCGCCTTCTTTGCCTTCTTGGGCGGCTTTTCCTCTTCCCCGGCCGGCGCCGCCTCTTCGATAACGCTGACCTTTATCTTGGGCGTAATGTCTTTACCCAGCCTGATGGTCAGCTCGTAGTCGCCGAGCTGGCGGATAGGTTCGCCCAGCTCTATCTTTCTTTTGTCGACGACCAGCCCGGTGACGCTCTCCAGCTCGGCGGCGATGTCGGCGCTGGTGATCGAGCCGTAGAGCCGTTCTTTAGCGCCGGCGTGCGCCTTGAGGCTGACCTCTTTCCCGTCCAGCTGGCCGGCCAGTTCGGCCAGCTGGACGTTTGTCTTAGCCTGGACTTTTTCGCTGGTCTCCACCCGGCTTATTGCCTGGGGACTGACTAAGGCAGCTAGTTTTCTGGGAATAAGAAAATTCCGGCCGTAGCCGGCGGCTACCTCTTTTATCTCGCCGGCTTTAGCTACATTGGGCACATCCTGGAGAAAGACAACCTTCATCATTGCTCCCTTATTTTATAATTATACTTCACTATTATACTTCACTGTAACCGTTATTCGGGTTAGCCCAGAACGGTTTCCAGGCTGCGCTTCAACTCTTCCTTGGGTTTATAGCCCACGATTTGCGTTACCGGCTTGCCGTCTTTGAAGATAATGAGGTTGGGTATGGCCATTATGCCGTACTGGGCGGCGGTCTTGGCGTTCTTATCAACGTCCAGCTTGGCGATGGTTAACTTGTCGGCATACTCCTTAGCCAGCTCGTCCAGCACCGGGGCGGTCATGAGGCAGGGTCGGCACCAGGCCGCCCAGAAGTCCACCAGCACTGGCGTCTTTGCTTTTAATACCTTTTGCTCGAAGTCGGCGTCAGTCACTGCTATCGGTTTGCTCATAGTTTCCCTCCCTAATTATTCGGCATATGTCCCGTTCTACTGTCTGTTTGGCCAGACCTATGGCATTTTTTATCGCCTTAGCCTGGCTGCGCCCGTGGGAGACGATGATAGTTCCGTTTACTCCCAGGAGACAGGCGCCGCCGTATTCTCTATAGTCCGCCTTCTTAGCCCAGGAACCCAGTCCAATCTCCTGGAGAAGGGCTCGTCCTCTAAGATGATAGGCAGTGGCAACGACATATCCTACCTGGCGTGCCGCTCTCAAGAAGGTGTCGCCCATCCCTTCTATCGTCTTGAGCACTATATTGCCGGTGAAGCCGTCGGTCACGATGACGTCGGCGGTTGCCTTGGGTATATCTTGCCCTTCTATACTGCCGACAAAGTTTAGGCGGCTTTGTTTAAGTAGAGCATAGCTTTCCTGAGTCAGGCGGTTGCCCTTGGTTTCCTCTTCGCCGGTGCTGAGCAGGCGAACCTGCGGCTCGGCGATATCCAAAAGGTGCTTAACATAAGTTGAGCCCAGGTAAGCGAACTGGAGCAGGTGGCTGGGACGGCATTCCGCGTTGGCACCGGCATCAATGAGCAGGGTTGGGGCGGCGGGGGTGATATCAAGAAAGCCGCCCAGGGCGGGGCGCTCAACGCCCTCTATCTTCCCCAGGCTGAGCAGCCCGGAGCATACCACCGCTCCGGTATTACCGGCTGAGACAAAGGCGGAGGCGACGCCGTCTCTTACCAGATTGGTGCCGATTACTATTGAGGAGTTCGGCTTACTTTTCACAGCTCTCATCGGGTGCTCGTTGGGTCCGATGACCTCCGTGGCTTCGAAGATTTTAAGGTTCAACTTTTTTATCTCGTGCCCGGCCAGCACGTGTAACACGGCTTTATCACCCACCAGGGCAATATCAACATTGTATTCCTGGACGGCTTTTATGGCCCCTTTCACTATCTCGCGCGGGGCGTTTTCGCCGCCAGCGGCATCAACGGCAATTAGCATATCTTTCTCACCAGCAATGTTAAGTTACCGGGCTTGTCTGCCACAGGTCGCAGCGACCTCCCCACTGGGCAACCATCTGTCCATCGACAGAAAGCCGGGATATTTCACACAGAGTAGGGCAGGCCTGGCATTCAAATGAGGAGGTACGATAATCTATCTCACTTACTCCGAATCCCTTAAACTTGCTTTCATTCCGAGCGCTTGTCATCTCTTCATGCACCAGTAATGCGGCGCCTATTGCCCCCATCACCTCATGGTGAGGAGGAACAATAACCTCGGGGCCAAGCTCTTCCTGGAGCGCCTTGACTATGCCCTGGTTGAAGGCGACACCACCCTGAAATATTATCGGGGGTTGGATATCCTTGCCCAGGCCGACATTATTGAGGTAGTTGCGCACCAGCGCCTGGCACAGGCCGTAAACAATATCCTCGGTGCAATGCCCGGTTTGCTGTTTGTGTATCATGTCCGATTCGGCGAAAACGGTGCACCGCCCGGAGATATGCGTTGGCGTCGTGCTCTCCAGCGCCAGCCGTCCGAACTGCTCGATGCTCATATTAAGGCGCGTTGCCTGGTGGTCGAGGAAGCTGCCGGTGCCGGCGGCACAGACCGTGTTCATGCCGAAGTCGGTTACTATACCATCACGGATAATGATAATCTTACTGTCCTGCCCCCCGATTTCGATGACGGTCTGGCTCCGGGGAAAGTAGTGCAGAGCGCCTACGGCATGGCTGGTAATCTCGTTCTTGACCAGGTCGGCGCCGACGATAACCCCGGCCAGGTAGCGGGCGCTGCCAGTGGTGGCTACGCCGCAGATATCCATGCCGGGGGGTAGTTGCTCTTTGATTTTCGTTAAGCCCTGCTGCGTCGTCTCGATAGGTTTACCCCGGGTTAGCATGTAGAGGTCGGCAACCAGTTCATCAGCCTCATTAATTACGGCTAACTTGGTGGTTACCGAGCCTATATCAATACCCAGATAAGCTTCCATTCATTCTCCTAAGAGTTAATATAATCTTAGACTAAGGGTCAGGGTTTGACAAGGGCTTCAGCCGCCTGCCCGCTCAAACTCTTCTTTGACTTTGGTAACAGTTTCCGGGCTGGAGGTCAGGTCGACCACCGTCATCGCCAGTGCCTTGGCGGCATCGAGCATTCCCTTAATGCCGGCTTCGGAAGCGGCAACTAAAGCGAACTCCGGGGAATGTATTACTACTTCTTCGGACGCCACGGCGATGGTAGGGTGTATGCCGGGCACTATCTGGCTGACGTTGCCCATATCGGTGCTGCCGACCCGGCTGTTTCCGGCGAGCGGCATATCGCGCCCCAGGGGCTTCATATTCTGCCTGAATAGCTCAGCCAGTGTCAGGTTGTTGCGCAGTGTCGCATAGAGTACCTGTCCCCACTGGTATTCCAGGCGGGCACCGGTAGCGGTGGCGGCGCCGACAAAGCAATTTAGCACCTTTTCCCTGAGCTCATCCAGGTAAGCGTTATCCTCGGCGCGCACCAGAAAGCTGCCCGCGCTGTGGGCGGGGACGACATTAGGCGCGTCTCCGCCGTCGGTAATAATGCCGTGGATGCGCGCTTTATCCAAAACGTGTTGCCTGAGGGCGTTGATGGCGGCGAAGGAGAGGAGCATTGCCTCCAGGGCATTAATGCCTGTTTCGGGCCTGGTGGCGGCGTGAGCCGCTTTACCGAAGAACTCGACCTCCAGAGTGATGCAGGCCAGAGCCTGGGTGGTGGCGGTATCATGCGCTCCCGGGTGTACCATCATGGCTATGTCTATGTTATCGAAGGCTCCCCGTTCCGCCATTACCACCTTGCCCCCGTAGAGTTCCTCGGCGGGCGTGCCGATAACCAGGACGCTGCCACCGCATTTGTCGATGGCTGGCTTGGAAGCCACGGCGCCACCGACGGCGGCGCCGGCTATGAGATTATGGCCGCAGGCATGCCCCATCTGGGGCAGGGCATCATACTCAGCCAGAATGGCGATAGCTGGTTTGCCCTTTCCGTATCTTCCCCGGAAGGCGGTGGGTAGTTCGCATATGCCCCGCTCTATAGCGAAGCCATTTTCTTCCAGGTACCGGGTGAGCAGGGCGGATGCCTTGACCTCTTTAAAGCCCAGCTCGGGGTTGGCGTGGATGTTAAGGCTTAAGTCACGGAGCTGGCGGCGGTGAGCCTCTACTTCTTTGATAACCGAGTCTTTTAGCGCTTTAATATCCAAGCTTCCCACCTTCCGACTACTTTTTCATTATAACTTAGTGCCACTATAATTTCTAGGCGAGGCTATATGAATTTG
This sequence comes from Dehalococcoidales bacterium, assembly GCA_035528255.1. Lineage (GTDB taxonomy): Bacteria > Chloroflexota > Dehalococcoidia > Dehalococcoidales > BS750m-G39 > E44-bin88. The sequence goes on from DATKYX010000079.1 coordinate 6,354, forward strand.
CCCCACCTTTTTGCCCCGGAAAGGCTTTATCTCGAATACCCCGGAAAAACGAGTGCCGGCTATTGCATCCCAGCGCCTGTTGTGGTATACTTTACACGGTACACCGAATTAGATAAGTTCTTGTTAAGTGGGGCAGAGAAACCCACTTTTTTGTTGGTGGGGGTAAAATATTCGGGCTGGAGGTAATTCGCGGGGATGAAGAGCGAATTTATGCTGGCTATAACCCAGCTCTCGGCGGAGAAGAACCTGCCCAAAGAGGTGGTTCTTTCTGCTGTGGAAACAGCACTGGAATCGGCTTACCGGAAAGATAATTTTGTCTCTACCCAGGAGGTTGAGGTCAAGATCGACCCTACTACGGGCCTGGTTAAGGTATGGGCGGAGAAAACCGTAGTCGAGCAGCCTTCGGATACGCGTCGTGAAATATCACTGGCCGACGCGGCTAAGATCAAGCCGGATGTCCAGCTTGAAGAAACCGTCATGGTAGAAGCCACGCCCCGCAACGCCGGACGCATTGCCGCGCAAACGGCCAAGCAGGTTATCCTCCAGCGCCTTCATGAGGCGGAGCACAGCGCCATCTTTGAGGAATATTCCGATAAGGAAGGCGATATCGTCACCGGCGTGGTGCAGCGCATGGAGCCCCGACAGCTATTCGTCGACCTGGGTAGAGCCGAAGCGGTACTTCCCGCCGCCGAGCAGGTGCGCAATGAAAGGTATCGCATAGGACAGAGGCTTAGAGTCTATCTTTTAGAGGTGGTCCGGACGAGCCGGGGACCCCAGGTGGTTGTTTCACGCTCTCACCCCAGTTTATTGCGCCGTCTCTTTGAGCTTGAGGTGCCCGAGGTTTTGAGCGGGGTGGTCGAGATTAAGGCGGTTGCCCGCGAGGCCGGCTATCGGAGTAAGATAGCGGTGGCGGCACGCCAGGAGGGCATCGACCCTGTTGGTTGCTGTGTCGGGCTTCGCGGTATCAGAATACAGAATATTATGCGGGAGCTGAATGGCGAGAAGCTGGACGTGGTCTCGTGGAACTCGGATACCGCAGCCTTCATCGCCAACGCCCTGAGTCCGGCGAAGGTACTGAGTGTTGAGCTGGATGAAGACGCCGGCATAGCTACGGTGGTCGTCCCTGATAGGCAACTCTCATTAGCCATCGGTAAAGAAGGGCAGAACGCCAGACTGGCGGCTAAGCTCAGCGGCTGGCGGATTGACATAAAGAACTCCTCAATCGCTGAGGAAGAAAAGTTGACCAAGGCCGAGCCTTCACCCGAGGCTAAAGAAGAAGCGGCGGTTGGCGAGGGGCTTATTCCCGAAGAGCCGGTGGCTCCGGAAGAAGCCTTAATCCCTGAAGAGGGGATTGAAGCCGCGCCCGAGCCTGAGCCCGTTCTCGAGACTGAGCTGGCGCCCCCCGAAACTATTTTGAAGCCACCGATGGGGGTGAGGGCAAAGGCGGTCGCAGCTAAGCTTCGCTTTGCCGAGGACGTTTTGGGCCCGGGCCCGACTAAGTCGGTGCCCAAGTCGAAGAAGAAAAAGAAGGGCGTCACTGAGCGAAGCGCCGATGATGGCGTCAGGGGCAGGAGGCAGCAACATGAGCGGGAGGTCTTTGATGAGGAAGGTGAGGACTATTAATTCACCTTCGGTTAAGCATATACCACAGCGGACCTGTGTCGCCTGTGGCCGGATAAGACCCAAGCGGGAGCTAGTCAGGCTGGTCCGGATTGCGGATGGTGGGGTGGAGATTGATAGCGGCGGTAAGAAGGTGGGGCGCGGTGCCTACTTATGCCCGGCAGGGGATTGTTGGGTGGCGGGGCTTAAAGAAGGGCGGTTGGAGCATGTCCTGCGCACCTCTATTACTCCCGATAATCGGGAACAGCTTACCAGATACGGGCAGGGACTGGGATAAGGAGTGATTTAGTGGTTCAGAAGAGCAAATCGGGCGAACCAGAGGTAAAGCCGGTCGAGATTCCCCACTCGATAGCCGTGAGGAATTTGGCCGACCTGTTGCAGGTCAGCGCCGTTGATGTCATCAAACAGCTGATGCGCAACGGCATTTTTGCCAATATTAATCAGGTAATCGACTATGAGACGGCGGCGGCAGTGGCTCTCAACCTTGGCTATGAAGCCCAACCCGAGTCCCGGGCCGCCCGTGCCGGAGAGAGCAAACGCTATAAGCCCCTGGAGGAAGAGGCTGGCGGGCTGAAGATACGCCCGCCGGTAGTTACCATTATGGGGCATGTAAATCACGGCAAGACCCGGCTCCTGGATGCTATCCGCCAGACAAATGTAATGGATACCGAGGCCGGGGGCATTACGCAGCATATCGGCGCCTATCAGGTAGAGGTTAACGGGCATAAGATTACCTTCCTGGATACCCCGGGTCACGAAGCCTTTACCGTGATGCGGGCCCGGGGCGCTCAGGTGACCGATATTACCATTCTGGTGGTGGCGGCTGACGACGGGGTAATGCCCCAGACCCTGGAAGCTATCGACCACGCCCGGGCGGCGGGAGTGCCCATCGTGGTGGCGGTTAATAAGATTGATAAGCCGGAGGCTAACATTGAGACGGTTAAGCAGCAGTTAGCCGACGCCGGCCTGGTTATCGAGGAGTGGGGGGGCGATGTAGTTTGCGTTCCCATCTCGGCCAAGGAGAAAAAAGGCATCGCCGAACTACTGGAGAATCTCCTGGTGGTAGCCGAGATGGAGGAGCTCAAGGCAGACCCGTCTCGTCCCGCGGTGGGGGTGGTTATTGAAGCCGAGATGGACAAGAGCCGGGGCCCGATGGCTACGGTGCTGATTCAGACCGGAACCCTGAGGGTCGGCGATACCGTGGTCGTCGGCAGCACCTGGGGCCGGATAAGGGCGATGTTCAACGATGTGGGTAAGCGGGTGAGAAAAGCCGAGCCCTCAATGCCGGTGGCAATATTGGGTCTGGACAGTTTGCCTCAGGTGGGCGAAACCCTGAACGCCGTGGCCAGCGAGCAACAGGCGCGGTCTATGATACAGAAGCACCAGCAGGAGATGGCGCCCCGGGCGGTTAGCCTGGACAACCTCTTCGACCAGATAAACACCGGGCAGGTAAAAGAGCTCAATGTTATTCTTAAAGCCGATGTCCAGGGCACTATCGAGCCGATAAGGAGCTCTCTGGAACGGCTGGCAACGGATAAGGTCCAGGTCAGGATTATTCATAGCAGCAGCGGCAATATCACCGAGAGCGATGTCATGCTGGCTATTGCCTCTAAAGGGCTCATTATCGGTTTCGGCACCGGCATTGAAGCCGGGGCACGGCGCCTGGCTGATGTAGAGGGCGTTGATATCCGCTCCTACGACGTGATTTATAACCTGGTGGACGATGTGGAGAAGGCGCTCAAGGGAATGTTAGAGCCCACCTATGTCGAGGTTATCGAAGGCAGGGCTGAAGTAAAGGCGGTTTTCTCCAGCGGCAAGAAGCTGAAGGTAGCCGGTGTCTCTGTTATCGATGGTAAGGCGAGCCGGGGCGCTTCGGTAAGGGTGCGGCGCGGAGAGCAAATAGTGGTGCAATCCTCGGTCTCCAGCCTTAAGCGTTTCAAGGATGACGTTAAGGAAGTAGCTTCCGGCTACGAGTGTGGGGTGGGTCTCAAAGACTTTGAAGACTTTGAGGCTGGCGATATACTGGAATTCTACCGCAAAGAGAGATCCAACTAGAGGGCGCTGATTATGGCACATCGCATAGAGCGGGTAAGCAGCCTCATGCGCCATGAGATCAGCGAATTGCTTCAGCGCCAGGTCAAAGACCCCAGATTGAGCAAGTTTATCGCCGTGACCGAGGTTTCCACCTCTCCCGACCTGCGTTACGCTAAGGTATTTGTCAGCTACATGGGCAGCGAGGCAGAAAAAAAGGAGCTGATGGACGGGCTCGAAGCCGCCTCCAACTTCCTGCGCAACCAGCTGTTGAAGCGCCTGCGCCTGCGCCGTATCCCCGAGCTTAGCTTTCAATGGGACGATTCCATTGAGCGGGGAACCCGCCTTTTGCAACTGATTGATGAGGTCAACGCCAATACCACTCCCGACCAGCGTGGTGACTAGCGTGGACGGTATACTAAACATCAATAAGCCCTGGGGCAAGACTTCCTTCAGCATCGTTTCCCTGGTAAGGCGCCTGAGCGGAGAGAAGCGCGTGGGGCATGCCGGCACCCTGGACCCGGCGGCCACCGGCGTTCTACCGGTTTGCCTGGGTCAGGGAACGCGTATTATCCAGTTCTTA
>DATKYX010000080.1:0-3705 GCA_035528255.1 Dehalococcoidales bacterium
AAAGATGGAAAGATCAATGTTTTTTCTCGACCAGAAGGACATGCCGACCAAGTGGTATAACGTCCAGCCCGACCTGCCCGAGCCGCTGCCGCCGACCCTGAACCCGATGACCAAAGAACCGGCAACGCCGGAGTTCATGCACGCCCTGTTTCCTATGGAGTGCATCATGCAGGAGGTAAATACCACCGACCGCTACATCGAAATCCCCGACGAGGTGCTGGAGATTTACCGCACCTGGCGGCCCACGGTGCTGCACCGCGCCTACCGGCTGGAGAAAGCTCTGGACACGCCGGCCAAGATTTTCTACAAGTACGAAGGGACAAACCAGGCGGGCAGCCACAAGCCCAATACCGCTGTCGCCCAAGCCTACTATAACAAGAAGGAAGGCGTCAAGCGTATCGCCACCGAAACCGGCGCCGGGCAGTGGGGCAGCGCCCTGGCCTTCGCCGGCTCCCTCTTCGATATAGAAATTAAAGTCTATATGGTCAGGATTAGCTATGACCAGAAGCCCTACCGGCGCATCGCCATGGAGCTTTGGGGGGCTAACTGCGTTCCCAGCCCCAGCCCCGATACCAAGGCGGGACGGGATATGCTGGCCAAGTGGCCCGACTGCCCCGGCAGCCTGGGGCTGGCTATCAGCGAGGCGGTGGAGGATGCCGTCAGCCGGGAGGACACCCGCTACTCCCTGGGCAGCGTGGTTAACCACGTTCTGCTTCACCAGACCATCATCGGCGAGGAGACCATAAAGCAGATGGAGATGGCCGATGCCTACCCCGATATCATCGTCGGCTGTATCGGCGGCGGCTCTAACTTCGCCGGCCAGTTCCTGCCCTGGATTCGGGATAAGCTCAGCGGCAAGAAGAAAGATATGCGCATCATCTGCGTCGAGCCGGAGAGCTGTCCTACCGTGACCAAGGGGCTATACGCCTTTGACTACGGCGACGCCGTCGGTCTGGGCCCTATCGTCAAGATGCATACCCTGGGGCATGGTTTTATTCCGCCCCCGATTCACGCCGGCGGGCTGCGCTACCACGGCATGGCGCCTATCATCTGTCACCTGCATCAGCTGGGCTTTGTTGAAGCCCAGGCGGTACCTCAGACCAAGGTCTTTGAGGCCGGGGTTCAGTTCGCCCGCACCGAGGGTATTATCAGCGCCCCCGAGGCCTGCCACGACCTTAAGGTAGCTATCGACGAAGCCCTCAAGTGTAAGGAAGAGGGTAAGTCCAAGACCATCCTCATCGCCCACAGCGGGCACGGGCACTTCGACCTGTCTTCCTACGAGAAATACCTGACCGGGCAGTTGGTGGATTACGCCTATCCCGAGGAAGAAGTAAAGAAAGCCCAGGCGGAACTGCCCAAGGTCAATATATAGTAGCCCGACTAAAAAAGCGGGGGCTGGGATAAAATCCCGGCCCCCTTTTTTTTACACACGGTTGCGCCGATAGGTTCGCTGTCATATAATTCAGAACAATGGCTAAGGAACAGGGCAAGGTCAAACAAGAGACGGGGCGGATTATAAACCGCTTTGGCCGGGAAAGGGCTAATCTTATCCCTATCCTGCAGAAGGTCCAGGAAGAGCTGGGCTACCTGCCCCGGGAAGCCATGGCCGAGATTGCCCGCTTCCTTGATATTCCAGAGATAGATGTCTACGGCGTGGTCACCTTTTACAACCAGTTCCGGCTCAATCCCCCCGGTAAGCATTCGATAAGGGTCTGTCTGGGCACCGCCTGCCACATGAAGGGCGGTTATATCACGCTGGATGCCTGGAAGCGGCGATTGGAGATTGACCGGGGGCAGACCACCCCCGACCGGGAGTTCGACCTGGATACCGTCGCCTGCGTCGGTTGCTGCGTTATGGCGCCGGTAACGGTGGTGGATGAAGAGCCCCAGGGTCAGGTGGAACCGACCAAGGTGGATGGAATCCTGCTCTCGTTCAAGCTGGAAAAAGAGAAACGGTGAAACAAACCGGGCAGCCAAAGGCGGGTTCGATTTTCGATGAGATAAAGCGCCGGGCGGAAATACACCGGCAGGAGCTTGGGGGGGCGAAGGCGGTCATCATGGTGGGCGCCGCCACCTGCGGGCGCGCCGCCGGCGCCCTGAAAGTGCTGCGGGCGATAAAAGACGAGCTCAAAAAGCATAACCTCGACTGCCCCGTATTGGAAGTCGGCTGCATGGGGCACTGTTACGCCGAGCCGATAGTCGTCATCAGCAAGACGGGCTATCCCCCTATCGTCTACCAGCAGGTCAACCCGGTCATCGCCCGCCGGCTGGTTAAAGAGTTTATCCTGGGCGACGACCCCTGCCTGGAATTCGTCCTCGGCGCCCTGGGAGAAAACGAGCTTGTCCCCGACTTCGCCGATTTCCCCCGCGCCCGGTTCGAGCAAAAGGTCATCCTCAAGGACTGCGGGTTTATCGACCCCGAAGATATAGAGCACTATATCGCCGGCGGCGGCTATTCGGCTCTTAATAAAGCACTGCAAATTGCGCCGGAGGAGGTTATCGCCGAGGTCAAAAAATCGGGGCTTCGGGGGAGGGGTGGGGCGGGCTTTCCCGCTGGCGAGAAGTGGGAGCTATGCCGTAGTGCTGCGGGTAAACCCAAGTATGTAATCTGCAACGGCGACGAGGGCGACCCCGGCGCCTTTGTGGACCGGGCGATTTTGGAGAGCAACCCCCACTCCGTAATCGAGGGCATGCTCGTTGCTGCTTATGCCGTCGGCGCCCAACAGGGCTATATCTATGTCCGCGCCGAGTATCCGCTGGCCGTCAAGCGTGTCCGGCTGGCTCTGCGACAGGCAAAGAAGCTAGGGCTACTGGGCAAAAACATACTGGGCAGCGACTTCAGCTTTGACATAAAACTTTTCGAGGGCTCGGGCGCCTTCGTCTGCGGCGAGGAAAGCGCCCTTATCGCCTCGCTGGAGGGCGAGGCGGGCACGCCTTCCCACCGCCCTCCATATCCTGCCGAAAGCGGCCTCAATGGCAAGCCCACTCTTATCAATAACGTCAAGACGCTGGCTTATGTTCGCCACATAATCGGGGAGGGGGCGGATAAGTTTGCCGGAGCCGGCACTAAAAAAAGCCCGGGGACGGCGGTTTTTGCCCTGGCGGGCAAGGTGGTCAATACCGGGCTGGCCGAGGTGCCCATGGGCACCACCCTGCGCCGGGCTATCTTCGATGTCGGCAGCGGTATTCCCAACGGTAAGGGCTTCAAGGCGGTGCAGATAGGCGGGCCTTCCGGGGGCTGTTTGCCCGAATCGGCGCTGGACTTGCCTATCGACTTCGACTCCCTGACCGGGGCAGGGGCGATGATGGGTTCCGGCGGCATGATTGTCCTCGACGAGGACGACTGCATGGTGGAGATTGCCCGCTATTTTTTGGAGTTTACCCAGCGCGAGTCCTGCGGTAAGTGCACCTTCTGCCGGCTGGGAACGAAGCAGATGCTGGAAATCCTGAGCGATATTACTAAGGGCAAGGGGAAACTAGAAGATTTGGATACGCTTATCGAGCTGGCTGAGGATGTCAGGGCGGGCTCGCTCTGCGGGCTGGGCAGGACAGCTCCCAACCCGATACTATCCACGCTGCGCTATTTCCGCGACGAATACGAGGCTCATATATTGGAGGGGCGCTGCCCGGCGCTGATGTGCCCGGAGCTTATTGCCTTCTACATCATCCCCGATAAGTGCGAGCGCTCCTGCGATGCCTGTGTCG
>DATKYX010000081.1:0-4307 GCA_035528255.1 Dehalococcoidales bacterium
GGAGAGTGTCGGCGTCAAGCTGGGGCCCGAGGCGCTGGGGAAAGAGTTTACCGCCGAAGTGCTGGCGGAGAGATTGAAAAATCGCACGGCGCCGATAAAGGCGCTGCTCTGCGACCAGAGCCTGGTCGCCGGCATCGGCAATATGTACGCCGACGAGGCGCTGTTTGCGGCTAAAATCCACCCCATGAGGGCGGGGGAAAGCCTGACCGAAGAAGAGGTCGAGCGCCTCTACAAAGCCATTCGGCAGGTGCTAACGGCGGGCATCAACGAGAAGGGAGCCAGCACCGACACCTATTTTCGGCCCAGCGGCGAGAAAGGCACCGCCCACTCACAGTTCCGGGTGGCGCATCGGCGGGGGGAGTCCTGCCCCGTCTGCGGCACGCCCTTAGAGCGCATCCCGGTGCGAAACCGGGGCAGCTATTTCTGCCCTAAGTGCCAGCCGGAGGTTTAATCGTCCCAGAGACGGAAGGGCGGGTATTCGTCGGTCATCAGCGAGGCGTAGGCGCCAACCCGGTAGCTCCAGCGGTTTAAGCCCACCACCAGCTTGAAGATGTCCTTGTGGTATTTGCCGGTAAAGAGCAGGACTATGGCGGCAATGAGCACCAGAGCCGAGTTCAGCCCGCCGCCACCGCCACGTCCCCCCTGGCCTCCCTGAAACATGGCGACGACGGCGTAGTGGGGAATGGCCAGCAGCCACCATTTTATCAGCACCAGCCCGCGGGACAGCTTCCTGGGGTACTTGATTTCCAGGTCGGCGGGGTAGTCGGCCTTTTCCAGGCTAAACGGCGGGTATTTGTCCGTGCCCAGAACTTGGTAGCTGTAAAAGGCAACCCGCCAGCTCCAGCGCAGCACCCCGGCATTGAAGTCGAAAAGCCCGCGCGGGTATTTTCCCGTGAACAGAATCGCAAAAAAGGCGATGACGCAAACGACGATGAAGGCAACCCATAGACATACCAGCACAATATAGTGGGGGAGCGCCAGCAGCCACTTGAGCAGCCACCAACCCTGCGACGGGGGTACGCTAAGATCACCCTCGACCGAAACCGGATAGACCTTTGGCTTTGCCATTCTTTACCCTCCTTATTTTTCGAGCCGTTATAAGAATTTACTATGGCTAATGGTAATAGTCAATAGTTTGTTTAGATTACCCCCTGCTCTTTGAGCTTATTCATTTCACCTTGGCTCAACCCCAGAAGCTCACCGTATATATAGCCATTGTCTTGCCCTAAAAGCGGGGCGGGGCGATAGCGGGGCGGGGTTTCCGAGAGCCGGATGGGGTTGGCGTCGGAGACAGCCCTGCCCGTTTCGGGGTGGTCGAGCTCAACAAAGAAGCCGCGGTGTTTGAGCTGGGGGTCGCGGGCCAAATCGCGGGCGGACTGGACAGCGCCGGCGGCTACGCCCTGCTTCTGGAGCAGGGTCATCGCTTCTTCGTCTGTGTGCTTTTGTGTCCACTCCCCTATCAGCCTGTCCAGCGCTTTTTTATTCGCCAAACGACTGGCTAAAGTATCGAATCTCTCCTCTTCAGCCCAGGGGAGATTGCCCAAAGCCTTCTTGAATCCCCGCCACTCGTCTTCGGTGGAGACGCTAACAGCGCACCAGCGGTCTTCGCCTTTACAGCGATAGACGCCGCAGGTCGCCGACTCCTGGGGGGGCATAAAGGCGTCGCCGAGCAGGCTCGCCATAGCCTCGACCTGAGAGATATCGATATGCTGCCCCTCGCCCGTGCGGCGGCGGTGTTCCAGAGCGCCGAGCAGAGCCAGGCAGGCGAACAGGGCGGCGACATGGTCGGCGTGGGCCGTGCCCGGGCCGAGGGGGGGGCCGGCGGGGTAAGCGGTAAGGTGGGTCAGCCCGGAGAAGGCCTGTACGGTGGGGCCGAAACCGCTATAGTCTTTGCGGGGGCCGGTATTGCCCATCGTGGAAAGGCTGAGCATTATTATGTCAGGTTTCAGCTTCTTGAGGCTGGCGTAGTCCATGCCCCAGTTAGCCATGACGCGGGGGGTAAAGTTCTCGACGACGGCATCGCTTAAAGCCACCAGCTTTTCGGCCAGGGCGATTCCGCCGGGTTTAGCCATGTTCAGGGTGATTCCCCGCTTGTTGCGGTTCCAGGTGTTGTAGTAGCCGCGGGCGAAAGCGTCATCTTCTTGTTCTTGGGGGGGGAGGGGCTGGACTTTGAGCACCTCGGCGCCGAAGTCGGCCAGGAGGCGGGTGGCATAGGGGCCGGCCAGCACCCAGGTGAAGTCGAGGATTCTTATTCCTTTTAACACAGGTTGGTTGGTCATTTATTAAACTCGTCCAAAGTGCGACCCATTAGAATCCACCAATTCACAATACCACTCCCCTCCCTGTCCTTACTCAAAGCCTCCTGCGCCTTCGGGAACAACTCGCAATATTCCCGAACCATGTTAGCCATCACAATATTAATAATACTCGTCGTAACAATTATATCCTCTTCTTGACTTCCACTCTTTCGAGTTTCTACCGATTGCAAAACGCTCAAAAAGCTAGAGTGAGCTCGTCCAGCTAGAAGCCGATACGTATGTGAGGCTAGTACCTCACTTAACTTAGCATGAATGGCAATCCCGCTCCAAGATAAAACCTTTTTGCTATCAGGATCCCATCGCCACAAGTTTAGTTCCTTGCCTGCAAAAAACCTCGTTCTCTGCGCCTCAGTAAGACTCTGAAAAATCGCGTTCGGCTTCAGTTTCTCGCGAAGCTGGGTAAGTTCTTCCTCATCTTCTAGTCGGGTCTGTTCAAATTTTCCGATCACTGTGGGGAAATCGTGTCTTTCCAAAGCTCCTGCTGCCTTGTACATCCAATACCGATAATCCGCTTCATCTTTTGTCAGGGGTGAATAGAACACATGGTGGAAGGTTAGAAACGCCTCAAACGATGCTCTCGTTAACACATTCATTGACACAAGGTCCACAAAGCTAAATCTAAATGAGGGAAGAACTAAATTTGTACCACGAGAAAGATAAAGTATGGTAACAGCATGTTCAATAAATTTATTAGAAAGGCCTTGTGCTACAGACAACCTTTCACGGTTCCCAACATCAGTAGTAGGCAGGGGGCTACTTGCGCGCATAACTTGCGCGAGAACGTTAAGTAATTTCTCATATGCTTGCTTGCTTTGTGCATTAAACCGTGCATTAAACTGCTCAAACTCAGACTGTGTCATACCTTCCACCCCCCAATCTTAATCTATTCCCACCCACCGCCCTTAAAGGTATTCAAAGGGGCGAGCCTATTCTGGCTTTACGCCCGAACATATGCTATAATCAACCCCGTGTCTAACAAACTAAACAAAAAGGAACCGAAAGTGGCCGATAAACCTCTTCACGACCAGAAGACCTTCATCGAAAATATAAATAAAAAAGACAAGCTCTCGGGCAAGAAAGTTCGCTTCGGCTTCACCAAGCGCAAACGGAAATAATCACCGAAGCTCATTGCCCGCTATCCTCCCCTGCCGGAAACGGCCCCGCCTGGCGGGAAAAGTCGGGCCGGTAATTCCCTGAGGAACTCATATCCTGCATCCAGCCGTTTTCTATCCCCAGCTCGTCTACCAGCCGGCTGACTTCGTCATATTCCCCGGGCGATATCGTCCGGGAAAGCAGGCGTTTACGAAGGGCGCGGTGGGCGGGGAAGTACTGGGACATCAGGCTCACCGCCACCCGGGGCGAGACCTCCCCGACCAGCCAGCTCAGCGATTCGCGGCTGCCGGCAATGCCGTTGGGCAGTATCAGGTGGCGCACTATCAACCCCTTGCGGGCGACGCCTTCTTCGTCGGTTAGCAGTTCTCCCACCTGCCGGTGCATCTCTTTAATGGCGGCGCGAGAGCGTTCCACATAATGGGGAGCCCGGGAAAAGCGCCAGCTCCACTGGTTGGAGGCGTATCTTAAGTCCGCCAGGTATATGCCGACCACGCCGTCGAGCTCGCGCAGGGTGTCTACCGAATCGTAGCTGCTGGTATTGTAGACCAGCGGCAGCCGCAGCCCCATCGGCACCGCCTCCAGCACGGCGCGGACTATCTGGGGGACGAAGTGGGAGGGGGAGACGAGATTGATGTTGTGGCAGCCGAGTTCCTGCAGGGAAAGCATCCGCCCGGCCAGAACGCGGGTTTCGATTTCGTGGCGCCTTTGCGCTTTATAGTCCTGGCTTATCTGGTAGTTCTGGCAATAGACGCAGCGCATATTGCAGTTGCCGAAGAATACCGTCCCCGAGCCGCGGCTCCCCGAAAGCGCCGGCTCCTCGCCGCGATGGGCGCCGACCGAGGCGACAATGGGGCGGAGCGCCGAATGGCAAAACCC
>DATKYX010000082.1:0-7043 GCA_035528255.1 Dehalococcoidales bacterium
ATGCTGGTGAAATACCGGCTGGGCGCACCGGGGGACGGCGTCGTCACCGGTCACGGCACCATAGACGGGCGGCGGGTCTGCGTCTTTGCCCACGACGCCACCGTCTTCGGCGGCTCACAGGGCTATATTCACGGGCGCAAGCTCTACAAAATACACGAGATGGCGCTGGATATGGGCGTGCCCCTTATCGGGCTGAACGATTCGCCGGGAGCCAGGGTGGTGAGGCCGGAAAAGGCGGGCAGCGACGACCCCTACCGCGTGAGCGACGAGAAGCACGCCGGTGTCGTTTTCTTTATCAACAGTCGCTGCTCGGGGGCGATACCGCAGATTTCGGCTATCTTGGGCAACTGCACCGGCGGCTCCGTCTATTCGCCGGCGCTGACCGACTTCATCTTTATGGTGGACGGGCTGTCGCATATGTGCATCACGGGGCCGCGGGTTATCAAGTCGGTGATTGGGGAAGACGTCACCCTCGAAGAGTTGGGGGGAGCCAAAGTCCACTGTCAGCTTACCGGCGTCGCCGACTTCAGGGTTAAGAGCGAACAGGAGTGTATGCAGGGGATAAGGCGGCTGCTCTCCTTCCTGCCCTCGAACTGGCGGGAACCCTTGCCGATAATGGATGGGGGCGACGACCCGGAGAGGTTCACCGACGCTTTGGGTGAGATTGTACCCGCCCAGTCGACCCAGGGATACGACATGCATAAAGTCATTAAGGAAATCGTGGATAACGGCGACTTCATCGAAATCAAGGAGGAGTTCGCCAGTGAGATAATCGTCGGCTTTGCCCGGATGGAGGGCAGTACCGTGGGTGTTATCGCCAACCAGCCCATGGTGCGCGCCGGCTGTATGACGGTGGACAGCTCCCGCAAGCAGGCGCGTTTTATCAGGTTTTGCGACGCCTTTAAGATTCCCCTAATCCTGCTGGTGGATACGCCCGGCTACCTACCCGGCAAGGCGCAGGAGCACGCCGGCATTATTCACCACGGCGCCAAGGTGCTTTACGCGCTATCCGAGGCGACGGTGCCTAAGCTGGCCGTGCTCATGCGCAAGGTCTACGGCGGCGCCGCCCTGGGTATGGGCATACTGCCCGGCTTCGGCACCGACCTTGTCTTTGCCTGGCCCACGGCCGAGGTCGGCGCCATGGGGGCGGAACAGGCAGTGGAGCTCTTCTATGCCGAGGACATCAAGCAGGCGGAGAAGCCGGAGGAGTTTCGCGCTAAGAAGGTAAAGGAATACAACGAGCTCTATGCCGACAGTTTAGCTCTGGCGTCGCAGGTGACCTATGTCCAGGATATTATCGAGCCGCGGGAGACGAGGCGCTGCCTGGCGCGCTCGTTGCAATTGATTAAGGATAAGAAGATAGAGCCTTACCCCAAGCGGCATGGGAATATGCCCCTCTAAATGCCGGAGACTCCTATCGAAGCGGACGGAGGTATAAAATGAATTTCGAACTATCCGAGGAGCAGATGATGCTCCGCGATATGGCCCGCAAGTTTGCCGAGCAGGAGATGGCGCCCACTCTCCAGGACTACGAGCGACAGCGCAAAATAAACTACGGCGTTATCAAGAAGATGGCGGAGCTGGGGCTGCTGGCGGTGCACCTGCCGCAGGAATACGGGGGGGCGGGGCTCGACTATGTCTCGGCGGCTATTATCTGGGAGCAACTGAGCCAGGCGAGCTGGACGCAGACCCTGACCTCGGTGGGGCAGTGCGTGCTGGCGGGGGAAATCCTGGCTAAAGCCGCCAGCCAGGAGCAAAAAAAGAAATACCTGCCGCCGCTTTGCCGGGGGGAGATGATTATCGCCATGGCCGCCGTCGAACCCGACGCCGGCAGCGACGCCACCGCCATCGAGACTTCAGCCGTGCTCGACGGCAATGAGTGGGTGATTAACGGCAATAAAAACTTTATCTGCCACGGCAGCATCGCCGACGTCGTCCTCGTCCTGGTCCAGACGGACAAAAGCAAGGGTACCAAGGGGATGGCGGTTATCGCCGTGGAGAAGGGCACACCGGGCTTTTCCAGCCGCGAGGTCGAGATGGTGGGGGACAGGGCGGGCGACGTTTCCAACCTCGCTTTCAGCGACTGCCGCGTGCCTAAGGAAAACCTTATCGGGGAGGTGGGGCGGGGGCTGCAGAACAGCCTGGCCGGTATCGACACGGCGCGCCTTTTTATCTCGGCGGGGGGTATCGGCATGGCGCAGGGCTGCCTCGACGCCTGTATCAAATACGCCAAGGAGAGGCACCAGTTCGGCAAGCCCATCGCCAGCTTCCAGCTGGTGCAGGCGACGATAGCCCGTATGCAGGCCGAGATTTCGGCTATCCGGTGGCAGGTCTATTACGCCGCCGAGCTTAAGAGCCAGGGAAAGCCGCACGCCAAGGAGCTTTCCTCCGCCAAGTGGCTGGCTACCGAGCTGGCGGTGCGGGTATCGAACGAGGCGGTGCGGCTGCACGGCGCCTACGGGTGTACCGATGACTTTCCGGTGGAGCATCACTACCGCGATTCGGTCTTGAGCACCATCCTCGGTGGCACCACCGAGATGCATAAGCTGCTGATAGGGCGGGAGCTACTTGACATAAACGCCATGGTCTGAATAAAAGTTTTTGGTGACAGTTCGTCGCTATTTTTGCCTCTTTCCAACCTCGACTAAAAGCCTTATTGGGCTGTGATTCCTATGTTTAGAAAATCTTTATAATTTTCCTCCCTGTTTTTAGACTCTATTAACTATTGGTGTGCTAGCATACTTATTAAATATTGAGACGGAGTGAGAATAGTTACCGTATTGTTAATTGAAGGAGAAAGCCAGTGACGGAGCCAGAAGTTAGTAAAAAGAGAATACTGGTAATTGAAGATGAACCGACTATCGGCCTTTTATGTAAGCGGGTGCTTACCGCGAGCGGTTTTGACGTTGATGTGGTCAATAACGGACTGGACGCTAAAAAGGTCGCCGAGGAAAAGAATTACGCTCTTTGCGTATCCGATGTCAGACTGCCGGGAATGACCGGTATCGAGCTCTACGAGCACTGGAGAACAAGCAAAAACGCCATCGCCGATAGGGTGGTTTTTATCACCGGTGATACCATGAGTAATTACGTTCGGGATTTTCTGCAAAAAACCGACCGACCGTCTGTTATGAAACCTTTTGAGCCCGAAGACCTGGTGAAAGCAGTGCGCAAAGCGCTTTTGTGAAGATAGCGTTATTTAAGAGTATTAGCCTGATTTCAGTGGCATAGGCGGCTTATTAGCTTATGTCACTTCTTCAAAGCGATAGCCGACCCCGGATACAGTGGTAGTGTAGCGGGGGTTTTTGGGGTCGGCTTCGAGCTTAGCCCGCAGACGGCTGACAAAGACGTGCAAAT
Source organism: Dehalococcoidales bacterium (assembly GCA_035528255.1). Taxonomy (GTDB): domain Bacteria; phylum Chloroflexota; class Dehalococcoidia; order Dehalococcoidales; family BS750m-G39; genus E44-bin88. The sequence continues at coordinate 3,358 of DATKYX010000082.1, forward strand.
ACTCCCTTTCGTCGGCGTAATCGTTTCCCCAGACCTTTTGCAGGAGGTGGGTGTAGGTGAGCACCTTGCCCGCATTGAGGGTAAGTTCCTGGAGGAGGGCGTATTCGGTTGAGGTCAGCGCGACCTCTTTGCCTTTGACGGTTACCTTTCTCTTACTGAAGTTGATTTCGAGGTCACCGCTTTTAACGGAGGGGATGTTGGGGGCAGGGCTCGCGGCCTCGGCACGGCGCATAACCGCCCTGACCCTGGCGATGAATTCCTCTTTACCGAAGGGCTTGGTGATGTAGTCGTCGGCGCCGAGGTCGAGGCATTGCACCTTGTCGCTTTCATCATCAAGAGCGCTGAGCATGATAACTGGGAGTTGCGACCATTCGCGCAGGCGGCGGCATACCTCGAGGCCGTCCATCTCGGGCATCATAATGTCCAGGACAACGAGGTCGGGCAGCTCGGCTTCGAGCGTCTGCAGTGCCTGGATACCGTCCATAGCCATGAGCACTTCGTAGCCCTCGGCTTCGAGGTTGGCGCGCAGATACTTTAGTATGCTGAGCTCGTCATCTACTATCAGTATACGCTGTTTCTTCATTTGTTTAGTTTCTAGTACAGGGCGGCTACCGCTTTTAGCTCTCGCCCTCAGCCGTACTCCCTGATCGGGCACAAGGACTGCGGAGCAATTCTAGCCCCAATTTACTACTATTGTCAATATATTTCGACTATTCTCAATATAGCGCCGCTTTTGTGAAGCGGACGCCTAGGCTCAATCGGGGCGGGGTTTTTTCCAGGTTTCGGCTTTGTGCATAAGCTCGCGGGCATTGGTCAGGGCGGTTTCGGTGTAGTGGGCGCCGGCCAGCATGATAGCCAGTTCTTTGAGGCGGGCTTCGTCTTCGAGGGACTCTAGCAGGCTCAGGGTCCGCTCCCCCGCCAGCTCCTTGTGAACGCTGAAGTGGGCGTCGGCGAAGACGGCGATCTGGGGGAGGTGGGTGACGCAGACTACCTGGTGGTTCCGCGCCAGGCTGCTGAGCTTCTTGCCTATTATCTCCCCGCTCCTGCCCCCGATGCCGATATCGATTTCGTCGAAGATGAGCACGGGGATGTGGTCGGCTTCGGAAAGCGCCCCCTTGAGAGCCAGTGTGAAGCGGGAAAGCTCGCCGGTGGAGGCGATTTTAGCCAGGGGCTTGAGGGGCTCCCCGGGGTTGGTCGAAGCCATGAACTCCACGGTGTCGACGCCTTCGTTAGTGAAGGCGTAGAGGCCGTCGGGGAGGGGGATTCCGTCTTCGTCTTTCTCGCGGCTCAAGGCTACCCTGAATTCAACCTGGGGCATGTTCAGGTCGTTAAGCTCTTTCTCGACCTCGGTCGTCAGCTTTTCGGCGGCTTGGGCGCGTTCCGTTGAAAGCTGTGCCGCCGTTTGCCCCATTGTCTGCTTGAGAGAAGCGGCGGTCTCTTTAAGCCGGGCGCTTCTCTCCGCGGAGTTGGAGACCTCGTCCAGCTCCTTTTGCGCTTTTGCAAGGTAAGCCAGTACCTCGCTAATACTCTGGCCGTATTTCCTTTTAAGCCCCCTGATTATTTCCAGCCGTGTTTCTATCTCTTCGAGGCGGTTGGGGTCGTATTCCAGACCGTCGCTGTAAGCACGAATGCCACGGGCGGTATCGGTAAGCCCGTCTATGGTTGCTTCGAGAGAGTCCAGTTGCGGCTTCAGGGAGGGGTCGATTTCGACCAGCTTTTTTATCGCCTGGGCGGCTTCGTTGAGCTTATCCAGCGCTGGCGTTGCCCTTCCCGAGGCGTCTTCTTCGTAGAGGGCGCGGTAGGCTTCGTAGGAGATGGTTTTCAGCTTCTCGGCGGAGCCGAGGATATCCCGCTCTCTTTCCAGTTCCGTTTCCTCGCCTTCTTTGAGCTGGGCGCGGCTTATCTCCTCGAGTTGAAAGCGCAGGAATTCCTCGCGGCGGGCGCGCTCCTGCTCGTCTTTTTCCAGGGCTTTGAGCTCCTGTTCCACCCTGTTGAGTTCCTTGGCTCTGGCGGTAAAGTCCCGGCACAGTTCCGTCGTGTGGGCGTAAGCATCCAGAAAGTCGAGGTGAGAACCGCTGTCGAAAAGAGAGAGGTGGTCGCTCTGGCCGTGAATATCGACCAGCAGGCGTCCTATCTGGCGCAAAAATGCCTTGGGGACGGCGTGGCCGTTTACCCTTATAATGTCGGGGCTTTTGCGGCGGAGCTGGCAGTCTATGACCAGGGTATCTTCGTCGGCAGCCAGCTCTTTTTCCGCCAGCAGCTCCCTGAGAGAGGCGAGGTTTTCCTGGGGGGGGAGGCTAAAGACCCCTTCGATTTGAGCCTGGTCGGCGCCGTGGCGGATGACTTCCTCATCGGCTTTGCCGGCCAGCAAGAGTTCTACGGCGTCAATGACCAGTGATTTGCCGGCCCCGGTTTCGCCGGTAATGATATTAAGTCCCTCATCGAGCCTCCAGTTCATGTCCTCGATGATGCCCAGGTTTTTGACCCTCAGTTCGACTAGCAAATACCCTCTTCCCTAAAGCCTAAAAAGTGTTCTTTCTATTTTACCACGTGCGCCGGAAAATGGCTCGGTGGCGCTTATCGCATATCGAACGCGGACTTTAAGAAACGGACGATTTTACAGCGGATGAGGGGATACCACAGCCAGATAGTGGGGTAGGTGGCGAGTAACCAGGAGATGGGCGGTTCGCCCGCCGCCTTCCAGAAGTCGAGGGTAGCCTCTTTGGGAATAGCCAGGTCCCAGTGGGCGTTAATCATCAATAGCGGCCGCTTTCGCAGGAGGTGGGCGAAGGCCATGGAGTCTATCCAGAAGTTTTCCTGCGGGGGCGCAACCTTTTCCAGCCCCTTTTCTTCCACTTCGGCTAGGTATTTCATATAGGAATCCAGGGTTTTCCGGTAGCCATCCTTGGTCTGTTTGCGTCCTTTGTTATAATCGCTGGCCCTGGTTTCCCAGCCTATCTTGGTGCTGTTGCCCCCGATGATGATAAGCCCGGCGGCCTTGATGCGCTCGTCTATCCCCATGGCTATCGCCGAGACGAAGCCCCCGAAGCTTATGCCGACGGCGGCTACCTTTTCGGCGTTTATCTCAGCCCGGCTTTCCGCCCAGTCAATCACCTGGAGCAGGTCGATGACCGATATCCGGTAGCTTTCGAACCATTCCTGGGAGGTGAGGTGGGGGAAGCGTTTCAAGACGCTGTCGGGCATACGTTTCGAGTGCATCACCGAGTAGAGGACAAAGCCGGCAATCCCTTTTTTGGCCAGGGTCTTAGCCAGCATTTTGCAGGGGATTACGCTCAGGTCGCCGATGCCGTGCAGCAGGACGACCAGTGGGGCGTTATCGGCGCCGCGCGGCTGGAAGTATTCGCCCAGGACGGTGTTGTTCAACTCGTGGGGGGTGGGCGGTGGGAAAGTCCACCAGGTAGTGTGACCAGTGCCTGGTCTTTTTTTTGAGTTGCAGGTTAGGCTGTATTTCGGCTTTGTGGTAGCTATATGGGTTCATCGCTTGAAGCCGGCAAATCGCCCTGGATAGCTTGCTATAACGCTACCGGGCTTATACGCATCCGGTCGGTTTGGGCACCCCGGCCCACTTACAGGCGGATTGCGCCGGTCCCTGGGGGAAGAGCTCGTAGAGTCTGCTCAGGTTGAAGCCGGTTACCTTAATAAGCCTTCTTATCATCGGGCAGATG
>DATKYX010000083.1:0-2561 GCA_035528255.1 Dehalococcoidales bacterium
CAGGCGATACAATGGCTTGGCTGTCAAAATGACCAAGAAATACGATGTTATCATTGTCGGCGGCGGGCCCGCGGGTATCTTCGCCGCTTTAGAACTGGTTCCCGACGACCTCAAGATTCTGCTCATCGAAGAGGGAAGGGATATCGACAAGCGCCAGTGCCCGGCGCGGGACACCGGCCTGCCCTGCCCCCCCTGTAAGCCCTGCAACCTGGTCTGCGGGCTGGGCGGAGCGGGGGCTTTCAGCGACGGCAAGCTGACGCTGACATCAAGGGTGGGCGGCAGGCTGCCCGGCTACCTCGGAGAAGAACAGACCGAAGCCCTCATCAAATACGTTGACGAGGTCTACCTCAAGTTCGGCGCCCCCGATAAGCTCTACGGCACCGGCAAAAAGGTTGATAAGCTGCGCAACCAGGCCGACCTGGCGGGGCTGAAGCTGGTGCCGATGCCCGTCCGCCACCTCGGCACCGACCACTGCCGGCAGGTGCTCAAGGGGATGTGGGACTATCTCAACCCGCGTATAGAATCGAGGCTGCGGACTTCGGTTGCCTCCATCAATGTTGAAAAAGGCAGGGTTAAGGGGGTCAAGACCGAGTCCGGGGAGAGCTTTGGCTGCGACTACCTGATTCTGGCTCCGGGCCGCGAGGGAGCCGACTGGCTGGCCAATGAAGCCGAGCGGCTGAAGCTGACCATGCACAGCAACCCCGTGGACGTGGGGGTGAGGGTGGAGGTGCCGGCGGCGGTAATGGCGCCCCTGACCGATGTCCTCTACGAATCGAAGCTGGAATTCCTCTCCAAGCGCTTCGACGACCAGGTGAGAACATTTTGTATGTGCCCCGGCGGCGAGGTCATCATGGAATCCACCGGCGGCTGCGACCCCGTCATCACCGTCAACGGGCACAGCTACGCCGAGCGCAAGACCGAAAACACCAATTTCGCCCTGCTGGTGAGCACCGCCTTCACCAAGCCCTTCAACCAGCCCATCGCCTACGGGCGCTACCTGGCGCGGCTGGCTAATATCTTAAGCGGCGGGGTGCTCTTACAGCGCCTGGGCGACCTGATGGAGGGGCGGCGCTCCACTCCGGAGCGCATCGAGCGCGGCCTGACCAAGCCCACCCTGCGGAACGCCACCCCCGGCGACCTCAGCTTCGCCCTGCCCTACCGCTACCTCACCGATCTGGTGGAGATGCTGCAGGCGATGGATAAGCTGGTTCCGGGAGTGGCTTCACACCACACCCTGCTCTACGGCATCGAGGTTAAGTTCTATTCCTCCCGCCCCCAGCTCAGCCCCGGCCTGGAGACCGAGGTCGGCAACATGTTCGCCGTCGGCGACGGCGCCGGCGTCAGCCGCGGCTTAATCCAGGCGTCGGTATCGGGCGTGGTCGCCGCCCGGGAGATACTGGGCAGGACAAAGCACTAGTAATATCAGTCAGTTGACAGGTCGGCTTAAGCTGACTAAAATGTGGTGTGTAAAAAGAATTGCGGGGGTTTTCGAGAAGGAGGAGGATGCTTCGTGGCTAACGTAGTAGCTACGGACAGCGAGAACTTCGAGAGCTTGCTGCGGCGATTCAACAAAAAGGTGCAACAGGAAGGCATCTTATCCGAGGTGCGACGGCGCGAACACTACGAAAAACCCAGCGTCAAGCGCAAGCGCAAGGGAGCCGCCAAGAGGCGTAATAGTGCCCGAGCAGCTAGAAAATAGAAGGTTTTTTATGACACAAATACCCCCCTTACAACAAAAGCTGACGGACGACCTCAGGCAGGCGATGAAGAGCGGGGATACGGTGAAGCGCTCCGTCATCCGCCTGGTGATGGCCGCCATCAAGAACGCCGAAATCGCCAAACAGAAAGCCCTGGAAGACGGTGATGTCCTGGGCATTATCGCCAAGGAAATCAGGCAGCGCAAAGAGAGCATCGAAGCCTTTAAGCAGGGAAACCGCCCCGAGCTGGCGGCTCAAGAAGAGGCGGAGATGGCTATCCTCGAGGCCTACATGCCGGCGCAGATGAGCCGCGACGAGATTGTCGCCGAAGCCCGCCAGATTATCCAAGAGGTGGGGGCGGGGGGCTTGAGCGACAAGGGCAAGGTTATGCCCAAGCTCATCGCCAAGCTAAAAGGCAAAGCCGACGGGCGGGAGATAAACGAGGTCGTCACCGAGCTGTTGGGTTAACCCCAGCGGCGCCCGATGTGGACAACCGCTAAAACCTCCTCCCCCCTCTCCTTTTCGGCGCCAGATAACCCCTTGAAGATGTCGTGCCTTCGACATCGCCGAGACCGGTTAAACCCTCCCGGGCATCGATGCCACCTTCCAGTTTCTCGCTAATGGCTTCCACCACCCATTGCCGCATCGTCTTATCCTGCAACGCCGCCGCCGCCTTGGCGCGGTTTCTAAGCTCGGGGTCTATATCGAGAAAATACCGGGAACGCTTCGCCGAATCGGCCATTTCAGCCTCCCTTATAGCCTACATAGCCATTATAGCCAACATAGCCAAAGCTGTCAATATCTTTGAAACGCAGCTAAAAGCAGCCTCAAAAGAGGTGAGTGAGCAGGATTCTGAGGCCGATA
>DATKYX010000084.1:0-6030 GCA_035528255.1 Dehalococcoidales bacterium
CACCCGCCCTGAGACAGCGGATAAAAGCGGTATTCGGGACGGAAATGAGCCCGGAGCAGGCGGTGGCACAGATAATCGAGGATGTGCGCGGCACGGGCGACGCCGCCCTCTTTAGCTACAGCCTGAAAATCGACCGGGCCAGGCTCAGTTCGCTTGAGGTGAGCCAGAAGCAGATAAAGAGCGCCTACCTGGAGGTGGACAAGGAGCTGCTCTCCGCTCTCAAATTCGCCGCCGAGCGCATCGGCTCGTTCCACCAGAAACAGAAGGACGCTATCTGGAGCCTAGCCGCCAAGAAAGGCTTCGGGCAGTTGATACGCCCCCTGGAGCGCATCGGCGCCTATGCCCCCGGCGGCACCGCCAGCTACCCCTCGACGGTGCTGATGACGGCTATCCCCGCCCGTATCGCCGGCGTTAAAGAGGTCATATTAGCCACCCCGCCCCACGCCGACGGGACGGTGCCGGTGCCGACACTGGTCGCCGCTGATATCGCCGGCGTTGACCGCGTTTTCTCGGTAGGCGGCGCCCAGGCTATTGCCGCCCTCGCCTTCGGCACGGAGTCCGTCCCCAGGGTGGATAAAATATGCGGGCCGGGCAATATCTTCGTCGTGCTGGCCAAAAAGATGGTCTACGGAGCCGTGGGCATCGACAGCCTGCCGGGCCCCAGCGAGGTGCTGATTATCGCCGACGGGAACGCCGACCCCGCTTATTGCGCCGCCGATATTTTAGCCCAGGCGGAGCACGACCCTCTGGCGGCATCAATAATGGTGACCGACTCGATGAAGCTGGCCGAAGAGGTGGCTAAAGAGGTGGAGCGGCAGATGAGAAGCCTGGAGCGCCGCGATATAGTCGCCGAAGCCCTGCAAAACCAGGGGTTGATTGCCGTCGTCGCCGACATCGGCGAGGCTATAGAATTAGCTAACCTGTACGCGCCGGAGCACCTCTCTTTGATGGTAAAGGGAGCCGAGGGCTATGTAGAACGCATAACCAACGCCGGCTGTATCTTCGTCGGGGGTATCTCGACGGTGGTGCTGGGCGACTACACGGCGGGGCCGAGCCATGTCCTGCCCACCAGCGCTACCGCCCGCTTCAGCTCGCCGCTCAACATACTCGACTTCGTCAAGCTCATCAACGTGGTCAATGTGGACAAAGGCACCCTCAAGAAGCTGGCTCGAGCCGCCGCCACTATAGCCAGAGCCGAGGGGCTAGAGGCTCACGCGCGGGCGGTGGAGAAGCGCCTGGACTGAGAATATTGACAAGCTACACCCGCTTGTGCTAGAGTCCTAGCGAAATGTTAACCGATACTATCCTGCACGGCTATTATTACGCCTTCATATTTACCGGGCGCAACCGAGCGCTTGGAGGGTAGTATACGGCAATAAAAAGTAAAAAAAAATCCCAAAACCAGAACAGAACCCTCCAAGCGGAGGGAATTTTGTTTATATGGGGATAGAGAAAGGGAGAAAAGGAATGTCTGGAGAAGGAATAACTAAAAAGATAAGGTCGGACCTGGCCGGCTTTGGCGGCTATGTCCCCAGCAAGTCACTGGAGCTACTGTCCGAGAGGGTCAAGATGCCCATAAACGGCATCACCAAGCTGGATGCCAACGAGAACCTCTACGGCTGCTCGCCCAAGGTAAACGAAGCGCTGGGCGGCTACCCCTACTTTAATATCTACCCCGACGCCGGCCAGACCGAGATACGCCGAATGCTGGCGGGTTATACCGGCGTCAGCGACGAACACATCGTCGTCGGCAGCGGTAGCGACGAGCTCATAGGCCTTATCCTGCGCCTCTTCATCGAACCCGGCGACGAGGTGATAAACTGCGTGCCCACCTTCGATATGTTTCGTTTCGGCACTATACTCTGCAACGGTAAGCTGGTCGATGTGCCCCGCGACGAGGACTACCGTGTCGATGTGGCTGCGGTCAAGAAAGCCATCACCAAGAAGACCAAGCTGATATTGCTGGCTAACCCCAACAACCCCACCGGCACCCTCACCCCCCAGAAGGACGTGCTGGAGCTGATAGAGACCGGCGTGCCCATGGTGTCCGACGAAGCCTATGTCGAATTCAGCGGGGAAACGGTTACCCACCTCGTCCCCAAATACGAGAACCTGATAGTCTTAAGGACTTTCAGTAAGTGGGCGGGGCTGGCCGGCCTGAGGATCGGCTACGGCGTCATGCACCCCCGGATTGCGGGCTTCATACAGACAATCAAACAGCCCTATAACGTGAATATCGCCGCGCGGGTGGCGGTGCGCGAATCGCTGAAAGACATCGACTACCTGAAGAAAAATGTAAAAGCCATCGTCGCCGAAAGGGAGCGGCTCTTCGGCGAGCTTTCCAAGCTGGACTGGGTGAAACCCTACCCCTCGAAAGCCAACTTCGTCTTCTGCCACGTTCTCAACGGCAAAGCCGCCCAAATCCAGAAGGAACTGGAGGAGAGGGGGATATTGATTCGCTATTTCGACATTCCGTTGCTGCAGAACTCCCTCCGCATCAGCGTGGGGCGGCCCGAACACACCGACGCCGTGATTAAAGCCCTGAAAGAGGTCGGGGGGGATTAATAAACGCCCCGAAATGTGTTACACTGGAGTCGAAAGCTCTTCGAGGCGGTTAAACGATGAAGAAGGCAAGAACAGCCACTATTAAAAGAGAGAGCCAGGAAACGAAGGTCAGCCTGGAGCTGAACCTGGACGGCGGCGGCCGCTGGCAGATAAGCACCGGCATCAAGATGTTCGACCACCTGCTGTCGCAGATGGCGCAACACGGCCGTTTCGACCTTAAGATTACCGCCAGCGGCGACGACCAGCACCACGTTGCCGAGGATGTCGCCATCTGCCTGGGCAAAGCCCTGGGCGAAGCGCTGGGAGAAAAGCGGAGCATTACCCGGATGGGCGATGCCGCCGTGCCTATGGATGACGCCATGGCGGCGGCGGCGGTGGACATCAGCGGGCGGGGCTACAGCGTGCTCGATTTGCCCTTCGCCGATAACGACATGCTCGGCTTCGCCACCGACCTCATCCGCCACTTCCTCGAGTCACTGGCTATCGAAGCCAGGCTCAACCTGCACGCCCGTATTCTCTATGGCACCAACGACCACCACAAGGCGGAAGCCCTTTTCAAAGCACTGGGCAGGGCGCTGGACATCGCCACCAGAGTCGATGAGAGGCTTTCGGGCGAGCTGCCGACCACCAAGGGCTTACTGGAGGAATAGAATTGGATTTATACACCCTGGCCGCCATAGTCCTGATTCTTATCCTGCTCCTGCTGGGACTATACGTTATCCCCCGCTGGCGTCTAAAGCGCGCCATCCGACAGGTGATAGCCGTCTTCCGCCGGAACAGCGCCCTCGATAAGAAGACCGCCAAGGCGATTGACGAACTGGGGCTCAAGCCGCGCGGCTTTACCGAAGGGATGTTCCGCGGGCGCGATTTTAAACCGCACGCCTTAAACGCGCTGGTAAAAGCGGAAATCGTAAAGAGCACCGAGGACGGCCGGCTCTACCTCGCCGAGGACGTCCTCTTTGCTTCGGGGCTGGAGGGACGGGTATACCCCGGCTAACCCCCCGAACTCAAAGCGGAAAGTTCGAGCTTTCCCAGAAGCCGTCCCAGTCTTCTTTGGCTATGCCCATCCCCGAAAGCACCTTGGGCGGCATCGGGTAAGAGACGGCGTTTTCCCTCTCCAGCTTCTTAATGTGGCGAGCCAGAACGAAGGTCAGGGTCTTGATGTGCTCGTAGCTCATCCGAACCCGGGCTACCGTATCCGGCGTCTTGCCGGGACCGGGCTCGGGGGGGGCTCTTGGCAAAGTTAATCGCCGCGCCGTAGGGACCGCCGGCAATCATGAAGTGGTCGGCGTATAAATCGGGGATTTCCTTCTCTTCAGCCATATTACTCTCCTGTTACAAAATTCTGGGCTTTAATCGCTAAAGTTTGTGGCCGGTCAGCCTCTCGTAAGCCCGCTCGTATCTCTTAGCGGTAGCCTCGATAACGTCCGGGGGGAGCATGGGGGCGGGGGGCTTTTTATCCCACCCCGAAACGGACAGCCAGTCTCTCACCGGCTGCTTATCGAAGCTGGGCTGGGACTGGCCCACTTTATAGAGGTCGACCTCCCATATGCGGGACGAGTCGGGGGTCAACATCTCGTCGATGATGACCAGCTTATCGCCGTCCAGGCCGAACTCGAACTTGGTGTCGGCGATGATAATGCCGCGGGCGATGGCATAGCCGCGGGCGTAGTTATAGATTGCCAGGCTCTTCTCTTCCAGCTCGTCGGCCAGGGACGCGCCGACCATCTTTTTCATCTCCTGGCGTGACATGGACAGGTCGTGGCCCTCTTCCGCCTTGGTGGTGGGGGTAAACATGGGCTGGGGCAACTCCTGGCTCTCTTTCAAGCCCCTGACCGCTTTTAAGCCGGAGAGAGTGCCCTTTTCACGGTATTCCTCCCAGGCCGAGCCGGCCAGATAGCCCCGCACCACGCACTCCAACATGATGCGCTTGACCTTTTTGACCACCATCGACCGCCCCGCCAGGTAGGCGGGAGGGCTGAAGCGGCTACCGGCGGGAAGGTAGGCACTGAGGGAAGCAACATCTTCGACAGGCTCTATCATGTGGTTGGGCATAAACTCCTTTGTCAGGTCGAACCAGAAGGCGGAGAGTTTATTGAGCACTTTGCCCTTATTGGGTATGCCGCAGGGCAGGACGACATCGAAGGCGGAGATGCGGTCGGTAGCAACGATGAGCAGTCGTTCGCCCAGGTCATAGCTATCGCGCACCTTGCCCTTGACGAACATGGGCAGGGGCAGCTCTGTATTCAGCAGAACCGAACTGTTATCCGTCATCATATCGAGCGGGGGGCGAATTCGGAGGGTCCCGCCATACCTCCCTGCCACTGAGATTCGGTCAAGCCTAAGCGCCCGAAAATAATGTCCATATAGCGCAGGTAGTACTGCTCGTCGAACAGGGGCTCAAGCTCATCGGCGGGCAGGACGGCGGTAACCTCGGCGTCGGCTTTGAGCAAGGTCATGAAGTTCTTGCTCCCCTTCCAGGACTTCATGGCGTTACGCTGCACCATCTTGTAAGCCTCCTGGCGGCTCAAGCCCTTATCGATGAGGGCGAGCATCACCCGCTGGGAGAAGATTAAGCCCTTGGTAATCTCCATGTCCCGCTTCATCTTCTCTGGATAGACCACCAGCCCTTTCATCACCGAGGTGAATATGCTCAGCGCGTAGTCCAGCACCAGGCAGGAATCGGGCAGTATAACGCGCTCGGTGGAGGAATGACTGATATCGCGCTCGTGCCAGAGGGCGATATTCTCCATCGAGGTCAGGGCGTAGCCCCGCACCAGGCGGGAAATGCCGCAGACGCGCTCGCAAAGCTCGGGGTTGCGCTTGTGGGGCATCGCCGAGGAGCCGGTCTGGCCGGCGGCAAAGGGTTCTTCCACCTCCCTGGTCTCGGTCTTTTGCAGCCCCCGAATCTCGGTGGCGAACTTCTCCAGAGAGCTGGCGATTATGGCTAAAGTGGTCACGAACTGGGCGTGGCGGTCGCGCTGCAGGACCTGGCTGGAAATAGGCGCCGGCGCCAGCCCCAGCTTAGCGCAAGCCTTCTCTTCGACCTCGGGAGAGAGGGTGGCGTAGGTACCCACCGCCCCCGAAATCTTACCCACCGAAATCACCTTTTCGGCATCAGACAGCCTCTGCAGGTTGCGCCTCATCTCGTCCGTCCAGAGTGCCAGCTTAAAGCCGAAGGAAATGGGCTCGGCGTGAATGCCGTGGGTGCGCCCTACCATGACGGTGTATTTATGCTTGATGGCCTGCTGCGCCAGCACCGTGATAAGCTCCTTTATATCCTCACTTAAGATTTCCGCCGCCTCGAGCAATTGCAGGCTGAGAGCGGTATCGATGACGTCGGAGGAGGTAAGACCGAGGTGGACGAAGCGCGATTCCTCCCCCAGGCTTTCGGATACCGAGCCCAGGAAAGCGGTTACGTCGTGGTGGGTCTCTTTTAAGATTTCCTCCATGCGCTTGAGGTTG
>DATKYX010000085.1:0-4735 GCA_035528255.1 Dehalococcoidales bacterium
GACGTTACCCTGGCCGAGGGGCACACCCTGCCCTGGGGCTGCCGCGGGGAGGCGGGGCGGATACAGATATTCGTGGATGCCTGGAAGCTGCTGCTGGCGGCGTTGCCTTCTAAAGAGACGGCGCGGGTCGTTAAAGACCTGAAGGATTACTACCCGGTGGTGGCCGCATCCAGCGTGTTGGAGACCTCGCTCAATAACCTGAACCCTATCGTGCACCCGGTGGGGACAATCCTCAACGCGGGTGCCATCGATGCCAGGGGGGAGGGCTTTCACCTCTACCGCGACGGCACCACCAAATCTATCGGTATGGCCATCAAGGCGGTTTTCGAGGAGGTGAGCCGGGTGGGTGAGGCGGTGGGGGTAAAGATGCTGGGATACCCGGAAGAGGCCTTCTGGATGAAGAGCACCATCATGTCGCACTACTTCAAGGCGCCCAGGGATATCGACGGCACGGTGGCCGGTATCAGCGGGCCGTCTTCGATGACCAGCCGCTATATAACCGAGGATATACCCTACGGGCTGGTGCCTGTGGCCGGGCTGGCCTACAGCCACGGCGTTGACATACCAATTATTGATGCTACAATATGTCTGGCTTCGGCTATCAACGGGGCGGACTACTACGGGGAGGGGAGGTCGCTGGGGGAACTGGGGATAGCCGGCTTGAGCCGCGATGAATTAGACAGAATTCTGAAACAGGGATTTTGATAGAAGGGGGTGATGGATGCACTATGACAGCCGAAATTAACCAGGGAATTCGGCGAAAGCTAGAGGATAATCAGACTTCTTAAAGGAGGTTTCTAATATGAAAAAGGGAATTATTGTAATGCTCGGACTGTGCCTCATCCTGTTAGCGGCTTCGCTGCCCGTTTTCAGCGGCTGCGACAATAACGAGGAAATGTACACGGTCTGCATAACCCAGATAGCCACCCACCCCGACCTGGATAACAACCGCCAGGGCATCATCGACGGCATGGCCGAGATGGGCTACATCGAGGGGGAGAATGTGGAGTTCGTCGTCAGGAACGCTGAGGGCGACATGACTTCGGCGGCTTCCATCGCCGAGTACTTCGTCTCCCTGAACCCCGATATCATCCAGGCCATAACCACGCCGACGGCGCAGACGGTTGTCGCCGCCGCCGAGGGCACCGACATACCCATCATTTTCAGCTCGGTTACCGACCCGGTAACGGCGGGACTGGTGCCCAGCTGGACGGAGGCCGGCGCCACCGTGACCGGCGTCAGCGACTGGTTCGAGATGACGCCCCAGGTAGAGCTTATTCTCTCGGTTTTACCCGATGTCCAGATTTTGGGTATTGCCTATAACGCCGGCGAGGTTAACGCCGCCGTGCAGGCGGCGGAGTTTAAGTCCGCCGCCGCCGATTTCGGGCTGACCGTAGTCGAGGCGACCGCCGCTTCCACCGCCGATGTCTATGCGGCGGGCATGTCCCTGGTGGGACGCTGCGACGCGGTCTGGATTCCTACCTGTAACACCGTGGGCGGCGTCGGCATCGAGGCCATAATTCAGGTCGGCGAGGAGAACAGCCTGCCTGTATTCGGCTCGGCTTCGGGCATGATATCGACCGGACTGGTCGGCGGCTGCAGCGTTGATTACTACTGGGTCGGCCTGCAGGCGGGCTACATGGCGGCCCGGATACTGGACGGCGAGGACATTGCCGGCATAGCGCCGATAAAGGCGGCCGTTTCCACCATCCTCTACCCGGCTTCGGCGACGAGGATGGGAGTGACCATCCCGCAAGCGGCTCTCGATTCCGTCGACATAATAATGACAGACTAGATATCCCTACAAATTAAATATAAAGCATATTTACTCATCCGGTTTTCGGGTTCTTTTAAGGAGTGACTATTGGATGTAGCCGGTAGCATATTGTCCTTTTCCTTCTACGAAGGACTGGTTTTCGGGCTGGTCGCCATCGGCGTTTACCTGACGCTGAGGGTGCTGGCTTTCCCCGACCTTACCGTGGACGGGAGCTACACACTGGGCGGGGCGGTGGCGGCGGTCTTAATCGTGGCCGGGGTGAACCCGTTCTTAGCCACTCTGGCGGCTATCGGCGCCGGCTTTTGCGCCGGCCTGCTCACCGGCATACTCAACACCAAGCTCAGAATCCCCGCTTTACTGGCCGGCATCCTGATGATGGTGGGGTTGTATTCCATAAACCTGAGGATTATGAGCGGGGCTAACGTTTCGCTGCTCCGCGAGGTGACCTCCTTCGATATTATCGCCAACCTTTTCGGCATGCGCGGCGGCAGCATCGCCGTTTCCATCATCTTAGCGCTGGCGATTGCCGCCGTCGTCTTCTTCGCCCTGAACTGGTTTTTGCGCACCGAAATCGGGCTGTCGCTGCGGGCGACGGGCGATAACGAGCAGATGGTGCGCTCGCTGGGCGGGGATACCGATAAGAACGTCATGCTCGGCTGCGCCGTCTCCAACGGGCTGGTGGCGCTGGCCGGGGCTATCGTCTCCCAGGGGCAGGGTTTCGCCGACGTGGGCATGGGCATCGGCATGATTGTCATGGGGCTAGCCTCGGTGATAATCGGCGAGGCGCTCTTCCGCCCCAAGGGCGTGACCTGGCTGCTGGTGGCGGCGGTGGGTGGGGCTTTCGTTTACCGGCTCTTTATCACCATCGCCCTGAGAATGGGCATGGCGCCGGGCGACCTGAAGCTGATTACGGCGGTGCTGGTGGTCATCGCCCTGGCTATACCCTACATTAGAAAGAAGGCGCGGCGGGAATGGATACCGCCCGCGGTGAGATGGTAGAGGGGGAGTCTTATAATGAGCGCTGAGAACCTGCTCCAGCTTAAAAAGATAAACAAGGTGTTTTCCCGGGGCACCGTCGACGAGGTCAAAGCCCTGAACAATATCAACCTCGAAGTCAAGGCCGAGGACTACATCACCGTTATCGGCAGCAACGGCGCGGGCAAGACGACCATGCTCAACGTTGTCGGCGGCGTCTTCCCCCCGGAGAGGGGGGGCAAGATTGTCGTCGCCGACGTCAATGTTACGGGCTTGAGCGAATATAAGCGCGCCGCCTACGTGGGGCGGGTTTACCAGGACCCCAATATCGGCACGGCGGCCAAGATGACCATCGAAGAGAACCTGGCCATGGCCGTGCTCAGGGGGAAATCGCGGGGACTGCGGGCGGCCAGCAATAAGCAGCTGCGGGAGGAGTTCCGCGAGGCTTTGGCGCCGCTTAAACTGGGGCTGGAGAACCGGTTAAACGCCCTGGTGGGCACGCTTTCCAGCGGGCAGAGGCAGGCGGTGGCGCTGGTGATGGCCACCATAAGCCGCCCGTCCTTGCTGCTGCTCGACGAGCACAGCGCTAACCTCGACCCACGGACAGCCCAGATAGTATTAGAGCTGACCGAGATGATAGTTAAGCGGGAAAAGATAACCACCCTGATGGTGACCCATAACATGGAGCTTGCCCTGCGCTACGGCAACCGCCTTATCATGATGCATGAGGGCCGCATTGTGGTCGATTTGAATCACGAGCAGCGCACGGGCCTGACCATCAACGACCTGATAACCGCCTTCGAGCGCGCCAGCGGCAGCAAGTTCAACGAGGACGAGCTCCTGCTCAGGGGCTAGGCTTTAGCTCTTCTTCGTTGCCCCAGTCCTGCATGAGTTTTTTCAGCTTTTGAGCCAGCCTGGGGTCGTTGCGCAGGCGCTCGATGAAGATGGGGCAGCCTTCCAAAATAGAGTTCTGGGCGGCGGAAGCCATGCTGGAGAGCAGGTTTTGCATGCCCAGGTCGGCCTGCTGGGAGATAGCCGTCCCCGGCGAGGCTTCGAGCTGGCGGCGGATGTCCTCGCCAGTAAATTTCATGGGCGTGACGCAGGACTTATACCACGGGCAGTCTTTGCACTGGGCTATGGCGTAGGCTTCGTCTAAAACATCACCCATATATAAATCCCCCTTAGTCGGCGAGAAGCGGGTCCAGGATGGCCAGTATGTCCTCGTAGGTGTGGAAATAACCTCGCTGTATGACTTGAATGATACCCTCTTCATCGATAAAGAAGGTGCGCGGGATGCCGGTTACATCATACTCCCTCGAGACTTTTTCTTCCCTATCCACCACTACCGGGAAGGAAAACCCCTCGTCCTGCATGTAGGCTGCCATCACCGCCGGCTCCTCGCCCTTGTCGATGGTTATCAGCAAGAACCCCTCGGTTCCCTGCCATTCGTCGTGGGTCTGCTGCAGGAAGGGCAGTTGCTTGTTGCAGTAGGGGCACCAGGTCGCCCAGAAGTCGAGCAAGACCACCCTGCCCCTGAAATCGCTCAAGGCGAAGGTGGTGCCGACGGCATCCTGAAAACGGAAGTCAAGGGCCGTATCGCCGGGCTCGGGCTCCGCGCCGGTATTCTCGTCGCAGTCGATTACCAGACCCAGCCCGCTCAAATCGGGCTCGGCGGGCTCGTCACCGTTGGGCAGGTCGCCGTTGGGCAGGTCGCCGTTGGGCTCGTCGCCGTTAGGTGCGTCGCCGTTAGGTGCGTCACCGTTGGGGATGTCGCCGTTGGGGATGTCGCCGTTACCGTCAACGCCGTCACAGCCGACGGCCGTCACCAACCCCATGACCAGTATTACGAGCGCCAGCACCACGATAAATGTAAACTTGTTTTTCGCCATCGGTCAATACCTCCTCGCTACAGGGCGATAAACTGGGTTAAGACGCTCTCCAGTTCTTCCTGGCTCTGGAAGGCGCCGAGCTTTACGTAGCGGA
>DATKYX010000086.1:0-5268 GCA_035528255.1 Dehalococcoidales bacterium
ATCGAGTACGATGTCAGCACTATCGAGCCCCAGGTCGCCCTGCCCCACTCCCCGGCCAACAGCCAGCCCATCAGCAAGCTGAAGAATATAAAAATCAACCAGGCGGTAATCGGCAGTTGCACCAACGGCCGCCTCGAAGACTTAAGGCTGGCGGCTCAGATACTCAAGGGCAATAAGGTGCACCCCGAGGTACGCTGCATCGTCATACCCGGCTCGCAACAGATATACCTCGACGCCCTGATTGAAGGGCTTATCGAGACTTTCGTCAGGGCGGGCGCCGCCGTCAGCACCCCGACCTGCGGCCCCTGTCTCGGCGGGCATATGGGAGTGCTGGCCGACGGCGAGAAATGCGTCTCGACCACCAACCGCAACTTCGTCGGCAGGATGGGCAGCCCCAGGTCGGAGGTCTATCTGGCTAACCCCGCCGTTGCCGCCGCCAGCGCTATAACGGGCAAAATCACCAGCCCGGGTGAGCTTGTCTGATATAGAAACCCTGAGGGGGTGAGAGACAATGGTGAAACTAAAAAAATCATGGCGGGAAAAACTGGCCGATGACGAGGGCATGCCCAAGGTGGTCGAAATCACGGGCAAGATGAGCACGCGCTGGGGGACGGGCACGGTAGTTATCCCCGCGCCCAGGGAAGTGGATGAGATTATGAGGAGCGTGCCCAGGAGCAAACTCATCACCATCAACCATATAAGGGAGAGGCTGGCCAAACGACACGGCGCCAGCATCGGCTGCCCCATAACCACCGGTATCTTTGCCGGTATCGCTGCCCGCGCCGCCGAAGAAGACGCCGCCGAAGGCAAGAAGGATATTACCCCCTACTGGCGGACGCTCAAGGTGGGCGGGACGTTAAGCGATAAATTCCCCGGCGGGGTGGAAGCCCAGGCGGCCAAGCTTAAAGCCGAGGGGCATACCATTGAGATGGGCAGGAACGGCAAGCCGAAGAGGGTCAAGGACTACGAAGGGAGTTTGGTGGGAAAATAAATGAAACGTGTAATTGAAAAAATAAGACTTTCGCGCCAAACATTAAAACATGACTATGACGGTTCATTCATAGCCTTAGAGAATAATATCAAAAAAGCCAGAGAGCTTAATGTATTACTTGAAAAAGTAAAAGCAGATAAGGAAATAAAGCACGAAGCGCGCAAGCACCTTATAATTACCAGCGTAACCTGTATGGATATATTTCTAAAAGTACTTGCTATAGACCTGATAGAAACCTTTATCTATAGAGGTAAAGACGAGAATGTAAAAAGAGAGTTGGGGAAATACACTTTCAACTTAAACGATGTTTTAGAACTAGAAGACGAAAGTGTAACTATCGGTGAAATACTATACGCAACCAAGACATTTTATGATTTAAATGAGATAGAGAGATTTTTTAGTTCTCTTGTGGGCATAAACGAAACAAAATTAAGAGAAAGGATTGAAAAATCTGGCGTCAGCGTCAACAACAAAGAAGCTATTCTACTCAAAGACTATCCGCACTACCGCCAAATAATTAGAGAGCTCATAAGTATGCGGCATAAGTTAATTCACCACGGCCAACTAAAAAGAACGCCCAGCTTAAAAAATATCAACACTTCCATTGATAATATGATTGCTTACTTAACTGCGATGGATAATGTGATGGAATATTATTGGGAAATAGCGTAAGAGACAAGGGAGAATATAATTCGATGCTAAAAGGTAAAGTCCATAAATACGGCGCTAATGTCGATACCGACGCCATCATACCGGCGCGCTATCTTAACGTTTCCGAGCCCGACGAGCTGGCCAAACACTGCATGGAGGATATAGACGCGGACTTCCTCAAGAAGGTCGAGCCCGGTGATATCATCATGGCCACCACCAACTTCGGCTGCGGCTCATCGCGGGAACACGCCCCGCTGGCTATCAAGGCGGCGGGCGTTTCCTGTGTAATCGCCGGCAGCTTCGCCCGCATCTTCTTCCGCAACGCCATCAACATCGGGCTGCCTCTGCTAGAGTCGGAAGAAGCGGCGGCCAATACCGAAAACGGCGACACTTTAGAAATCGACCTGGCCAAGGGCCGGATAAAGAACCTGACCGGGGGCGCGGAGTTCAAGGCCGAGCCCTACCCCGACTTTATGGCCGAGCTTATCGCCGACGGCGGGCTTATCGAGCATACCAAAAAGAGAATATCTAGAAGGAGAGCTTAGGTGCAATTTGAATTAGCGGTTCTACCCGGGGACGGCATCGGGCCCGATGTCATCACCGAAGGAATCAAGGTCTTAGAGGCAATAGCCCAGCGGTTTAACCACCGCTTTAACCTCCACGAGGGGCTGGTGGGCGGCGTCGCCATCGACGCCGAAGGCACGGCGCTTTCCGATGCCACGATGAAGATGTGCCGCCAGACAGACGCGGTGCTGCTGGGGGCGGTGGGCGGCCCCAAGTGGGACGACCCCCAAGGCAAGGTTCACCCCGAAGACGGGCTGCTGGACCTGCGCAAGGGATTAGGGCTTTTCGCCAACCTGCGCCCGGTCAAGGTCTCGCCGGTGCTGGTGGACTCGACCAACCTCAAGCCCGATGTCATACGGGGGGTGGACCTCGTCTTTGTCCGCGAGCTTACCGGCGGGCTTTATTTCGGCAGGCCCAAGAGGCGGTGGCGGACATCGCGGGGACGGCGGGCTGTCGATTCCATGAGCTACTCCGAGCAGGAGATCGAGCGTATAGTCCGAGTCGGCTTCGAGCTGGCCAGGCTGCGCCGCCAGAAACTGATCTCGGTGGATAAAGCCAACGTTCTGGAGTCATCGAGGCTATGGCGGCAGGTGGCGACGGAGTTGGCTATAGACTACCCCGACGTGGAACTCGAACACATGCTGGTCGATGCCTGCTCCATGCGTATAATTCAGAACCCGACCTATTTCGACGTGCTGGTTACCGAGAATACCTTCGGCGATATACTTACCGACGAAGCCTCGATGCTGGCCGGCTCGATGGGTATGCTGCCCTCGGCCAGCCTGGCCGGCGTGCCCAGGGCGGGCACCCGTATTTTCGGCATGTACGAGCCGATTCACGGCAGCGCCCCCCGCCGCGCCGGACTGGATATGGCCAACCCCATCGCCATCATCCTCAGCGTGGCCATGATGCTGCGCCACTCGTTCGGCCTGGACAAAGAAGCCGGGGTCGTCGAGAAGGCGGTGGATGACGTACTCAATCAGGGTTATCGTACCTATGATATAATGGCCGAAGGCAAGACCAAGGTGGGGACGGCGGAGATGGGGGACTTAATCGCCGGGAAGGTGAAGGGGTAAAAATTGACCAAGGTTGAACTCTACGACACCACGCTGCGGGACGGCGCCCAGAGCGAGGGCATATCCTTCTCCGTGGTGGATAAGCTGAATATCGCCCGCAAGCTCGACGGGCTCGGCATCCACTTTATCGAGGGCGGCTGGCCCGGTTCCAACCCCAAGGACGCCGAGTTCTTCGAGAAAGCGCGCGGGCTTGAGCTTAAAAAGGCCAGGATTGCCGTCTTCGGCAGCACCCGCCGCCAGAATATGAAAGCGGAAGAGGACAAAAACCTGACCATGCTGGTCGGGGCGGGGGCAGAGGTTGCCACCATCGTCGGCAAGAGCTCAGAGTTGCAGGTCGTCCAGGTTCTGGAGACCAGCCCGGAAGAAAACCTGAAGATGGTCGCCGATTCCATAAAATACCTCAAGGGCAAGGGGATGACCGTCTTTTTCGACGCCGAGCATTTCTTCGACGGCTTTAAGTCCAACCCGGCCTACAGCCTGAAAGTGGTTGAGGTCGCCGCCCAAGCCGGCGCCGACGCCGTGGCGCTCTGCGATACCAACGGCGGCAGCGTGCCCGCCGAGATAACGGAGGCGGTCATTGCTGTCAGGAAGCAGACAAAGGTGCCGCTGGGCATACACGCCCACAACGACGGCGAGCTGGCGGTAGCCAACAGCCTGGCCGCGGTAAGCGCCGGCGTCACCCAGGTACAGGGTACCATCAACGGCTACGGCGAACGCTGCGGCAACGCCAACCTCTGTTCGATTATACCGGCATTGAAACTCAAGCTGGGTATCGACTGCGTCACCGACGAGCAGCTGGCTCAGCTAAGCGAGGTCGCCCATTACGTCAGCGAAGCCGCCAACCTGAGCCCGAACCCGTTTTCGCCCTATGTCGGCGCCAGCGCCTTCAGCCACAAGGCGGGCTATCATATGGCGGGAATGACCAAGTGGGTCGACGCCTACCAGCATATCGACCCGGGAAAGGTGGGCAACCGCCAGAGGACGGTGGTCTCCGAGCTTTCGGGCAAACGCAACATTATCTACAAAGCCAAGGAACTGGGACTGAAGCTCTCGTCTCAGTCCAAGGAGGCGCAGAAGCTGTTGCAGCAGGTCAAGATGCTGGAGAGCCGCGGCTTCCAGTACGAGAACGCCGAAGCCTCTTTCGAGCTTTTAATCCAGCGGGCAAAGCCCGATTACAAGCCCCCCTTCGAGCTGGTTGACTTCATGGTGGTGGTAGAAAAGAGGCGACGCCCGCCCAGCCGGGGCAACCCCGAGGAACTGCTCTCCGAGGCGATGGTCAAAGTCAGGGTGGGCAATAAGGTAATGCATACCGCCGCCGAGGGTAACGGCCCCGTCAACGCCCTCGACCAGGCGCTACGCAAGTCGTTGCTCCAGTTCTACCCCAGCATCGCCAGCGTCAGGCTGGTCGACTACAAGGTCCGCATTCTGGAAGAGACCATAGGCACCAGCGCTCAGGTCAGGGTGCTGATCGAATCCACTGACGGCGAAGAAGTATGGCGCACGGTCGGCGGCTCGCCCAACATCATCGAAGCCAGCTGGCTGGCTCTGGCCGATAGCCTGGAATACTGGTTGCTCAAGCAGAAAGGGGACTGAAGATGAACGAGATTAAGGTAACCTGGGGCCTGGTCTGGGCTATATGGTGGCGGTTTATGCTCATCAGCCTGGGAGCCTGGTTCCTGGTCTGGCTGATTATGCTTATCGTCGCCTTTTCGCTGGGCACAGCCTTTATGCCCTGGTAGCCCGTCGGGCTATTTATCCCAGATGTCCAGGCTCAGGTATTTCCACCCCGCATCCGCCAGGATAGCCACGATATTACCCTCGCCTATCTCACCGGCCGTCTTAACGGCCTGATAGATCGACGCCCCCGAAGACAGGCCGGCAAAGATGCCTTCCTTCTTCGGCATCTGGCCGGCGGCTTCCGCCGCCTTCTGGCTGGGAACCCTCGTTTTCTCGGTGATGAGGGCTTTATCCCAGAAAGGCGGTAAC
>DATKYX010000087.1:0-2048 GCA_035528255.1 Dehalococcoidales bacterium
CCATTTAGCAGATTATATCGCTTTAGTACGTTATGGGCGTCGGTAAAGGTGGAGGGGTCGGGGGTAGTGGGGCCGGAGGCGATAGTCGCCAGGTCGTTGCCGATGACATCGGATAGTATTAACGAAATAACCCTTGCCGGAGCATAAAATTTCCCCAGCCGACCGCCCTTGACACGGGAGAGGTGCTTTCTCACCACATTGATTTCATTTATTTTTACCCCCGAGCCGATAAGAAGCTCGGTGATTGCCTGTTTATCTTTTAAGCTCACTCCTTCCACGGGGTAAGGCATAAGCGCCGAGCCGCCGCCCGAGAGGAGGCAGATGATTGTATCGTTGGCGCCTATCGAGTAGCGTTCTTTGAGAGCCAGCATTTCGTTGACGCCGCTAACGCCGCGCCGGTCGGGGGTGGGGTGGCCGGCAATGACAGTCTTAATCCTTCGCGTCTTGACCTGCCCGCCCTTGAAGTTGACCACGCCATCGGTTATGTTTTCGATGCCGATTATGCTCTCCAGCGCTTGCGCCATAAGCCCGCTGGCCTTGCCGCCACCGATAACGAATATGCGGCTGGCTGATGACAGGGGGAAGCTATCGCCCTGTATCTTAATGGTGTGGTGGGGGGCATCATAGCTGACCGCCACCCTCATTATATTCGGGGGCAGGACACGCTCGATGCCGGCTTCAATAATTTGCAAGACCCTGTCTCTCGACTCGGTGGTAGCCAGCTCGCGGCGGTTTTTAATAATCATGGCTTTCCTAATAATACACTACCCTTTTGCTTCGTGAAAGCTAATACAGCCCAAAGCTTGACGCCAGCTATGGATAACCTCTAAAATTGCCTCAAGGTCGTGGGCGGCGGTGGTACTTCAAAGAAAGGAAACCTGTATACTACTATGGCAGCTGAAACGTGGCGTAACTACAAAGAAGAGAAGCATTCCAAACCGTCTCCTTTAAAGGGTATAAGGGTGCTTGAGGTTTGCACCCTGCTTTTGGGTCCGGCTGGGCCGGGTTTTCTGGCCGAGATGGGCGCCGAGGTTATCAAGTGCGAGTTTCCCCCTATGGGCGATACCTGTCGCGACCTGACTCCTTTCGGCTATCTGTTCCGTGAGCAGGGACCGGCCTTCGCCCATATGAACACCAATAAATACTGGCTGGGCCTTGACCTGCATACAACCGAGGCGCAGGAAGTGTTTCATGAACTCGCCGCCAAGGCCGACGTTATCGAGAACAACCTGAGACCGGGCGTAATGGAAAGCTGGAATATCGGCTACCGTCAAATCAGGGAAATCAACCCTGGCATTATCTACCTGACCAAGAACGGTTTCGGCCAGTGGGGGCAGTATGCCCGGGAGAATCGGCCCTCTAATGATGGTGCTTCGCAGGCTTTTTCCGGATACGCCTGGCTTTCCAGCTTCCCCAACCAGCCGCCTTTGAAGAGCCGTCTCTACATCTGCGATAACTACGGGGCGCTGATGGGCGAAGTGGCGGTGTTAGCCGCCCTCCACCATCGGGAGGAGACGGGCAAGGGGCAGTTCATCGAGCTTTCGCAGAGCGAAGCCATCATGCGGGCGATGGCCTGGGTCTGGCCTTACCAGCAGCTTACGGGCAAGGTGGCCATGCCCTCCGGCAACCGCGATTTATCCGTCTGTCCCGCCGACACCTTCTACTGCGCTGACGGCAGCTTCGTGGCTATAGCTGCACCAGCCCCGGATGAATTCAGGGGTTTATGCACGGTAATGGGCAAACCGGAACTGGCGGACGACCCTCGCTTTAAAGACCACCTTACTCGATTGCAGGATGCTAACGCCGCCGCTATCCTCAAAATTATCGCCGACTGGGCGAGAGGCAAGACGGCAAAAGAGATTGAGAAACTGGCGGAAAAGCACGGCTTCGCCGCCAGCCATATCTACAACACCAAGGAAGTGGTGGAGGACAAGCACTTCCACGCCCGTGGCTTTATGACCGAGGTCAATGATGCTATCATCGGCCAGTATCTCGACCACGAGTTCCCGGTGATGATGTCCCAGAGCTCGCCCAAGGTAGAGTGGGGG
>DATKYX010000088.1:0-7874 GCA_035528255.1 Dehalococcoidales bacterium
TCGAGAAGTATCTGCGCTATTGCCTTGGGCAGCCTGAGGCGGGATATGAAGCGCTCGGTTTCTTCCTTGGTCAGTGGATAAGCCAGCAGCGCCAGGTAGATGCCGGCGTCGGGTTGGGCGGGGGCGCTAAGCTGGCGCGCCTGCTCGAATTTTTCCGCCAGGCGGTCGCCGAGCCTTAAGTTGGGGTGGAGGTGGGCTAAAACTCCCAGCTCGGCGGCGCGGATAAAGACCTTTTCCGGGCAGGGTTCCTTGAGAATGCATTCGATTTCGTATCGGGTGCGGTCGGCGCTGATGGTCTTGAGCATTTCCGTATCGCGTTTGAGCAAGGCGAGCGTCTTTTTCTCCAAATGAAAGTCGAGGCGCTGCTCGTAGCGCAATCCGCGCCAGATGCGGGTGGCGTCGTCGATGAAGCTGTTTTCGTGGAGGACGCGGATGAGCTTGTTCTTGAGGTCGTCGCGCCCGCCAAGGGGGTCGATGGGCTTGCCGTAGAGGCCGGGGTTTAAGCCCAGAGCCATGGCGTTGACGGTGAAGTCGCGGCGGCCAAGGTCTTCGTCAAGTGAGCCGGGGGTGATGGTGGGTAACGCCCCCGGTTTTTCGTAGGTCTCGGTGCGGGCGGTGGTGATGTCAACGCTATGGTCGTCCCACTGGAGTTTGGCGGTGTTGAAGCGGGGGTGGGTGGTGAGTTTGCCCTTGACGTTCTTTTTGAGTTGCTGCGCCAGCTCTATGGCGTTGCCTTCGACCACCAGGTCGAGGTCGAGGTTGGGCTGCCCGAGCATGAGGTCGCGCACCACCCCGCCTACCAGGTAGAGCTTTTCACCGCGGGTGTGGGCGATTTCGCCCGCCATCCACATGAAGTTGACCAGCTCGGCGGGTATTTGCTTTTCTATCTCCTGGGCTAGATTGACATGTTTGGACATGGCTATGTGTAGATTATAACACAGGTGATTTGGGCTGCCCATCCCCGCCTTGTTTAGCGTAAGTATTATTTTCCCACCCAATACCCACCCTCTATGAGTTAGACCTCTATTGACTCCTTATTTGGGGGATACGACTTCCCCGCCTTTTCCTCTAAGTGGCGTGAGTCCTGCTTCTCCGCCTGTCCCGCCCTTTTAAGGAAATCCCCCTTAATCCCCCTTTTTCAAAGGGGGAAACCGGGTGGAGAGAGAAGTATATAGAGGTTACACCTTTGCAGGGTGGGTTGGTGTGGGAAAACAAGCTGGGGGGAGGGGTGAAAAGATTAAAACGGGGTGGGGTTTATGAGTAAAAACTTGTTGTTATTTAATTGGTGTTTGCTTATAATGGGGTGCATGAAAGTGGTCTCCATCGTGGGCATGGCCGGCGCCGGAAAGTCGGATGTTTCCCGTGTTTTCGAGCAGAACGGCTATACCCGAATCAGGTTCGGCGACGTCACCGATGGGGAGATTAAGAAGAGGGGGCTGGAGCCGAGCGAGAGTAACGAGCGGCTGGTTAGGGAGTTGTTGGGGGGGGAGGGGCGGGACGTCTATGCCCGGCTGAACCAGCCCAAAATCGAAGCGGCGCTTAAAAGCTCGGATGTGGTTATCGACGGGCTTTATTCCTGGGAGGAATTCGTCTATCTCAAAGGGCTTTACGGGGAGAACCTTTACCTGGTGGCGGTGTGGGCATCGCCCCGGACGAGGTACGCCCGACTGGACAGGAGGTCGCAGCGGCGCCTGACCCCGGAGCAAGCCGCCGGTCGGGATAAGACCGAGATAGAGAATATCGCCAAGGGGGGCCCGATTGCCATGGCCGACTTTACCATCGTCAACGAGTCTTCGCGCGATGAGCTGACCAAAGAAGCCGAGAGGATTGTAGCGCTGCTGAAATGAAAAAAGCGGTTCGCCCCGATATCGATGACTATTTCCTGAAGATAGCCTCGGTAGTCGCCGAGCGCTCGACCTGCCGCCGTCACCACATCGGGGCGGTGGCGGTGAGGGATAAACACATCCTATCCACGGGCTATAACGGGGCGGCGGCGGGGCTGAAAGACTGCCTGGAGCTGGGGTGCCTGCGGGATGAGATGGGGATACCGTCGGGGCAAAGGCACGAAATATGCCGGGGGATTCACGCCGAGCAGAATGTCATCATCCAGGCCAGCCTGCACGGCGTCAGCATCGGGGGGAGCACCATCTACTGTACGCACACGCCCTGCGTGCTCTGCGCCAAGATGCTGACCAACGCCCGGATAGCCCGCTTCGTCAGCTTCGGGAAGTATAACGACGATTCCTTTGTCGAGCTGTTTAAGGAAGCCGGCATAGAAGTTGACATAAAGAAGAAGCCGCCAGCCGAGATAGACTTTCTTGATTAGTGGGGGCTGTGGTATAATTGATGGCTGTGATAAATTATTGAAGGATTGTTGAATGAAAGAGTCTATCGTCATCGAGAACCTGACCAAGTATTATAACAAGTTCCTGGCTTTGAACGACCTGTCGCTGAGCATACCCGCCAATGAGAACGTGGGGCTGTTGGGGCCCAACGGCGCGGGTAAGAGCACCACCCTCAAGATATTGTGCGGGCTTATTCGCGCTTCCTCGGGGACGGCTTATATCGACGGCGTTAACGTTGCCGAGAAGCCGGAAGAGGCCCTTTCCCGAATCGGCGTCATCGTGGAGACGCCCGAGTTCTACGGGTTTCTCACGCCTGAGGAGACGCTGGGCTATCTGGGCCGGCTGCGGGGGATGGGTGGGGATAAGCTGAAGCAGCGCATCAAGGAGGTAATCAAGCTCGTCAGGCTGGAGGATTGGGGCAAGGTTAAGATAGAAAAGTTCTCCCGGGGGATGAAGCAGCGTCTCGCCCTGGCGCAGACCCTACTGCACGACCCGCCGGTGCTTATACTGGACGAGCCGGGCCTGGGGCTGGACCCGCGGGGGGTGGTGGAGTTCCGGGAGATAATCGAGAAAGCGGGTAAGGAGAAGACGATTTTCTTCGCCTCGCACCAGCTGGTGGAGGTCAGCCAGGTATGTACCCAGGTAGCCATTATCGACCACGGGCGCCTGCTTGCCTACGATAGCATCGCCGAGCTGGAGAAAAAATACAAGTCGCTGGAAGGCGCTTACCTTGAGTTAACGGAGGTACCCCTTGAGTGAATTTGAAAAGCTGGGAATAGTTATCGGATACGAGTTTTTGAAGCACATCCGCCGCAGACGGCTGTATGTCATTTTGGGGCTTACCCTTATTGCCGAATTGGCCGTCCTCATCCTGGTGCCGGTGCTGGGCGACGGCTTCCCGGATAACGTGATGGTGATGGCGGCCCTGCTCTCGGTCGGTCCGAGCCTGGCCGGAATCGGGGCTATCTTCTTTGCCGGAGACGCTATAGCCGGGGAATTCGAGGGTAAAACCGGCTTTATCCTTTTTACCAATCCCGTCAGGCGAACCACGCTGGTGATAGGCAAGTACCTGGCCTGTTACGGCGCTGTGATATTACTCGTCATTCTCGGCTATGTGATTGTTACTATTTCCCTGCTGGCGATATACGGGAGCGTCCCCATTGAAACATTGTCATCGTTCGGGCTGTGCATGCTCTACGCGGGCAGTATCCTCTCGGTGACCTTTTTCTTCAGCGCCATATCGAAGGGAGCCATGGGCGCCACCGTCATCACGCTGGTTTTCGTCATGGTCATTTCCGCGATTGTTGATAGCGTCCTCATGATGACGGGGCAGCCACACTGGTTTCTACTGTCTACCAACGGCGATAGCATCGCTACCGTTTACGGCGGCTACGAGGCGTTCATGGGTGGACTTGGGGGCGGTGGCGGTATGATGCCCTTTGAACTGGAGACGCCGAACGTCGGCCTCTCCGTTCTCTCCATGGTGCTCTACCTGGGGGTGGGTTTCTCGGCGAGTATCTGGATAACCAAGAGGCGGCAGTTGGCTTAGCCCAAGCGGATGATTCAGAAAATGGCTAAACTGCAGACAAAGGTAATCGTTAATCCGGTGGCGGGGGCGCGTTCCACCCGCCGTAAGTGGCCTATTATCAGCCGGCTGCTGGAGCGCATCGGTTTGACCTTCGACTTCGACTACACCGAGGGCGTGGGGCACGCCATGGAGCTGGCGCGGGTGGCGGCCAGTGACGGCTACCGCTACCTGGTGGCGGTGGGTGGGGACGGGACGGTGAACGAGGTCGCCAACGGCATACTTAATTCCACCAATGCTTCTACCACGGTGCTGGGCGTGGTGAGCACGGGCACGGGCAGCGATTTCGCCCGCTCGACGGGCATCTCGCGGGACTATGCCATCGCCTGTTCCAACCTGACCAGCTCTAAAAGGTTAATTATCGACGTGGGCGTGGTGGAGTACCAGCGCGACGGTAAGACTCACGAGCGCTTTTTCGTTAACTCAGCGGGCGTGGGCTTCGACGCCGCCGTGGTCAAGGAGACCGAGCGCTTCCCCAAGTTTTTCGGCGGCACCATACCCTATGTTGCCGGGATGTTGCGGACGCTGTTGACTTACAGGAATAAGCCGATTACGCTTAAAATAGGGGATGAGGAGGAGCACTACCGCGTGCTGACTGTTTCCGTGGCTAACGGTAACTACTGCGGCGGGGGGATGCGCATCGCCCCCGATGCCGAGCTCGACGATAAGCTGCTGGACATGGTGGTTATCGGGGATATGGGCAAGCTGGAGATACTCAAGGAGTTCCCCACGATATATAAGGGGACGCATGTTAATCACCCTAAGGTTAGCGTGAAGAAGGTGACCGATGTTCGCATCGAGTCCGCCGAGCCGATGCTGGTTTATGCCGACGGGGAGATGCTGGGTGAATGCCCGGTGGCTTTCCGGGTGGTGCCGGCGGCTTTGAGTTTGGTGGTTTAGCGCAGGTATTATCTTCCCACCCAGAGCCCACCCTACAGAGGTGTCACCTCTATAAACTTCTCTCCCCGCCCTACCTTTGCGAACGTGCGTTTGTTGTCCCAACCAATAGGAGTTAGACTCCTCTTATACCTCTTATTTAGGGGCACGTTACTCCCCGCCCTTCCTCTATGGTGGCGTAAGTTCTGCTTCCCACCCGGCCCGCCCTACAGGGAAAATCCCCCTTACTCCCCCTTTTTCAAAGGGGGAGACTGGATTCCCGCCTTCGCGGGAATGACAGAAGGGCGTGCGCTCCCCGCAATGACAGTAGGATTTGGGGGTTTTAAAGGGGGTGAAGCTTCTTGCGGGGATTCAGGTGACTGCGGTGTCAATTCCATTGCAAGTAACATAGATTGAGCAATATCGCTGCAATTAACATATAGTGAAGCTTGCAAATAATTAACTATTTCTCTTAAATACTTTTCAACCAGATCTGATATACATATCTCCTTGTCCAAGCAAAGGGTAATGAGACCGATGGGTGTGGTTATCTTTCTATTAATGGGGTTTGTTAATGGAGTTGCCCGATCAAAGATTTCACCTGGTATTAAAGAGAACAATAAAAAATCCTTACTATCATCTAATTTGGCAACCCAATTTAGTGTACCCCATGAGGGAATTCTATTCTTAACGTATTGCATTATGTTCTCATTAAGATGCTGAATACTATTACGGAAGTACTCTATGTCCACTGTTCTTCTGTAGAACAATTGGAGTTCTGTAGAATTTTGTTTAAGATCAGGTGCTTTACTCAACAATTGACGCAGTCTATTCATCGAGTCAATTATTTGCCATGCGTTTGATAAAGCACTAACCGTAAGTGTAAAGCTATCTTTTTTCGATAAGGGCTGTTTACCACCCCTTTTGGTTAGATAGTAATCTTTACTTAAAATGAATAGGTCGTTACAGAGCCTAGAGTGGACCAGTCTGACCATTAAAACGGAATAGTGTATTCTGTCAATAAATAATAATTTCTGTAGTCTCTTCGACTCAGTTGACCTTTGTTGCGAACCTCCTGCGCTCTGTTTACTCGTCATAATCTAACCCATCTATTGTCATAATTTAACATTACATATATTGAAACATGAAAAGCTATTAATATAAAGAGTTAGAAACGGCTATTCTATGTTTTCGCCCTGGTAAGCGCCTTTGTATCCCTGTGTCTTCTGGCTCAAACGCATAAAGATAAGCTGCATGACGCGGGCGTTTTTTTGCAGGCGGAAGCCGAGGGGGTTATAGACCACGAGCAATGACTGGGAACGGCCTTCGTAGCCGGCATCCCAGGCGGCGGTGCCCACGGTAACCCCACAGCGGAGGAGGCTGGAGCGGGGGCGGCCTAAAGCCATGATGTTTTCGGGGAGGTGGACGACCTCGTTATAGGTGATGATATAAGCGCCGGGGACGAGGTCGATATAACCTAATCCGTCGAAGACAAGCGGCGACAGGTCGGAGACCTGCCTCTGGTCGTTGCTGGCGGCTACTATGCCCGCCGACTGGAGGAGGGATATATCGCGGAGGGTGAGGTCGACGCCGTTGGGCTGCACCTGCTCCTCGAGGTCGATGTAGCCTTCGATGAGGGGCGGCTTTTTAGCGATGAGCCGCCTGATTTCTTGCCGGGAGAGAACGACTGTCATTTTTCTTGCCACATATTTTAACACATACCTAGACTGTATAGGAATTGACGGTGGCAAAGGTGTCTATTATAATGCAGCATCAGTCCCTTGGGGGACGATGAATTTAAGGAGGAATTATGACGGTAAAAATAGTTACCGATAGCACTGCCGACCTGCCTGATGAGCTAGTCAAGGAGCTGGGGATTACCGTAGTGCCCGTATATGTGCGTTTTGGCGAGGAGGTCTTACGCGACCGGGTGGACATCAGCGAGGACGAGTTTTATGAGAGGTTGACCCATGACCCTGTCCACCCCAACACCACACAGCCGACTCCACAGGATTTTGTTGATGTTTACCAGAAGCTATCAAAGGAGGCTGATGGCATTGTTTCTATTCACCTCACTACTAAATTGAGTGGTACCTATAATTCAGCGCTGATGGCCAAGAATATGCTGGAGGGAGGGTGCCCTGTTGAGGTTATCGATACAGAGACACTGACCATGGCTTTAGGTCTGGTAGTCATCGCCGCCGCCACTGCGGCTAAAGACGGGAAGAGCATGGACGAGGTGGTGGCAGTGGCCAGGCAGGCCAGTCCTAAGATGCATTTGCTGTTTCTTCTTGATACCCTGGAATACCTCAAAAAGGGTGGGCGTATCGGCAAAGCCAAGGCGCTGCTGGGCTCGGTATTGAGTGTTAAGCCGCTGCTGTCTGTAAAAGACGGAGAACTGGTGCCGGCGGGTCAGGTCCGCACCCGTGCCAAGGGTATGGATAAGCTGTTTGAATTTGTCAAAAATGCGGGAGATATTCAAGATTTGGCTATTGTGTATAACACTACACCCGACGAAGCGCAGAATCTGGCGGAGCGCATTGGTTCCGTATTCGACCGGAAAAAGATAAGAATGGCCAGGCTGGGACCAGGCCTTGGGGTGCACGGTGGCCCAGGGGCTTTGGTTGTCGCCTTTAGAGAGGCATAGGCAATCCGGCTTTTTTAGCTTTATAGTCTTTGATTTGCCATTCGTCTCCCGAATGGTGACGTCGCTGTTTCTTATGTGGTAAAATGGCGGTTAAATATTTTGGCGGGGGGTGCCCGAAATGACTAAGACAGCCTGGGCCTGGGTCTGGTTCGGCCTTTTGCTGGCGTTGGATATCGCTATTCCTTGGTACGTGCTTACCAGTGTGGAGAAGGTTAGCGCCGCCTTTTTGTTCTGGACGATATGGGTCCTGGCGGCTATCGCCAGCGCCTTTGTCATCTTCCTCAGGTGGCGTGAGGTGAAGTCGTGAGCACCACTTTCTGGGTATGGTTCGGCATCGGCGCCTATATTGCCGCGGGGCTGGGCATCGCCCTGGTGGCGCGGCGGCAGCTGGGGACGGGGATGAGCGATTTTTTCCTGGCCA
>DATKYX010000089.1:0-12148 GCA_035528255.1 Dehalococcoidales bacterium
GCTGCCCCGTTCGCTGGACGGCAGCCTGGGACGGCAGGTGGATAAGGTCAAGAAGTTCATCCAGCGCCTGTGCCGGTACACCAAAGTGCCGGTGGACTACCGGGACGAACGCCTGACCACGGTTATGGCGCAGCGCTTAAAGCGGGCCGCGGGTGGCAAGAAGGGGAGGGGGAAGGGTGGTGACGACGCTCAAGCCGCCGCTCTCATCCTGCAGAGCTATCTCGATGAAGGGCGTTAGTTTTTTCGCTTAAACTAAATAGCCCGTTTTTACGACTAGAACCGAGGACTAAACAGCTTTATGGATAGCGAACTACCACGGCACAAGACCAAGTCGTCGAGTTTTCTGGACAGGGTACGCACCAACGAAGTAGTTACCGGCCTGACTCTGTCCATTATCGTCGGGGCTGTTGCCGGGCTGGGGGCGGTGGGCTTCAGGTGGCTGGTCAGCGAGGTACAGACTCTCTTTTTCTCTAACGGCGCTACCTATCTGGATTTTATGGGGCCGTACTACATCATACTCATACCCGCCGTCGGCGGGCTTATCGTGGGGTTGCTGGTTCGTTTCGGCGCCCGCGAGGCTAAAGGGCACGGCGTCCCCGAGGTAATGGAGGCGGTGACGATGCGGGGGGGACGGATTCGGCCGCGGGTGAGCATAATCAAGGCGCTGGCTTCCTCAATCTGTATCGGCAGCGGCGGTTCCGTAGGCAGGGAAGGCCCCATCGTCCAGATAGGCTCCTCCTTCGGCTCGACCATCGGCCAGTGGCTGGGGCTATCGGATGACTGGGTGAGGACGCTGCTCGCCTGCGGAGCCGCGGGCGGTATCTCCGCCACCTTTAATACCCCCATCGGCGGGGTGTTCTTTGCCATGGAGGTAATCCTGGGCAGGTTCGTAACCCCTAAGTTCGGTTACGTGGTCATAAGCTCGGTGGTGGCCGATTTCGTGGCTCATATCTTTCTGGGCAGCCAGCCTTCTTTCGGTATCGTTTCTTACGAGATGGCCAGCTACTGGGAGACCATATCCTACGCCATGCTCGGTGTTGCCGCCGCCCTGGCGGCTACGGTATTTATCCGCGTGCTTTACAAGTTAGAGGACATATTCGATGCCTGGCATATCCCCGAATTCCTCAAGCCGGCTATCGGCGGCCTGTGCATAGGGCTTATCGGGCTGTACTCTTACGACCTCTTCGGCGTGGGCTACGGCAATGTTTTCTGGGTGAGCAAAATGAGCGTTGACCAGGCACTGCTGGGTCAGATTGCCTTGCCGGCGCTGGCTATCCTGCTGCTATTGAAAATAACGGCAACTTCGCTTACCCTGGGCAGCGGGGGGAGCGGTGGAATCTTTGCCCCCTCGCTATTTATCGGGGCGATGCTGGGTGGGGCTCTGGGCTCGGTAGCCCACCTGCTCTTTCCTGCGTATATCGCTCCATCGGGCGCC
The DNA here is from genome assembly GCA_035528255.1 of Dehalococcoidales bacterium. GTDB lineage: Bacteria > Chloroflexota > Dehalococcoidia > Dehalococcoidales > BS750m-G39 > E44-bin88. The sequence goes on from DATKYX010000089.1 coordinate 1,436, forward strand.
TATGCCCTGGTAGGTATGGCGGCGGTGTTTGCCGGCGCTACCCGTGCCCCCTTTACGGCTATCATCATGCTCTTCGAGATGACCCGTAACTATTCGATAATATTACCCCTGATGATTGCCGTGGTTATCAGCGTCGTCATTTCCAAGGTTCTAAATCGCGAGACTATCTATACGCTTAAACTGGTGCGGCGGGGGGTGGACCTTCGCCAGCTAAACAAAGCCAGCCCCTTGCGCGAGGTTACCGTTGAGGAAGCGATGACATGGGATTTCCCCACCGTGCCGCCGACGATGTTAGTCCGCGACCTTGTAGTCAGGTTGCGCCGAACGGGGCATCACGGCTTCCCGGTGGTGAACGAAAAGGAGGAGTTTGTCGGCGTGGTTACCATCGCCGATGTCGAGGCAGCACTGACCCAAGCCAGTCCGTCGGATTTGGCGGTCAGGGATATCGTCTCTAAATCGGTGGTGGTGGCTTATCCTGATGAGTATATACACGACGTTTTGGTGAAGCTGGGCAGTCGCGATGTGGGCCGGATTCCGGTGGTGGACAGGGGAAATCCCAAGCACTTGCTGGGGGTGCTGCGCCGTCACGATGTGCTTACCGCTTACTCCAAGTCTATAACGCGCAAACCCCGCCGATAACGTGTTATTATCTTAGATGGAGTGTACGGGAGAATGGACTTCAACTTAAGCGAACAGCAGAGGATGTTGCAGAGGGCGGCTAAGGATTTCGCCGTTAAAGCAGTCAAGCCGCGAGCCGCCGAAATCGACTCAAGCGGGCAGTTTCCCTTCGAGTTAGCCAAAGAAATCGGCAGGCGGGGCTACCAGGGGCTGCCTTATCCCGCCGAATACGGGGGGAGTGGGGCAGGTTATCTGAGCTACGCGCTGGCGCTGGAACAGCTCTGCCAGGCGTCGATGACCGTCGGCGCTATCATGGCCATAAACACCGTGCCCGAAGAGGCAATATTCCGTTTCGGCAATGACGAGCAGAAAAAGAGGTTTTTGTCTCCCCTGGCGCAGGGAGAAAAGCTGGGGGGCATCGCCTTCACCGAGGCCGAGACCGGTTCCGACCCCAATGCAATCACCACCACCTCCAAGAAAAGCGGCGACGGCTACATTATCAACGGTCAGAAGCATTTCGTCGCCCTGGCGCTCGCTGCCGACCTGACGCTGGTCTTTACTAAAGGGGCAGGTAAAGGACTGAACGCCTTTGTCATCGACATATCCTCTAAAGGCTATAGCGTCCGCGAACCCTGTGAAACTATGGGGCTAAAAGGCTTGGGCACCTCGGTGGTCTATCTCGACGACGTTCGCGTGCCTGAAGAAAACCTTCTCGGCAAAGAGGGGCAGGGATTCGATATACTGCGCGAGGCGATAAGTTTAGGGCGGTTGGGGGCGGCGGTGGAGGGCGTCGCCGTAGCCCAGGCGGCGCTGGATATATCTATAGACTACGCCAAACAGAGAAAGGCGATGGGTAAGCCGATAGCTAAGCTGCCTACTATACAATGGCATTTGGCCGAGATGGCCGGCCGCATAGAGGCGGGCAGGCTGCTGGTCTATCGTGCCGCCTTCGCCCGCGACCAGGGGCAGGATATCAAGTACGAGTCGTCGCTGGCCAAGCTCTTCTCTTCACGAATTGCCGTCGAGGTTACCGGTATGGCTATGCAGGTCGGCGGCTCCTACGGTACCATGACCACCATGCCGTTGGAAAGGCTCTACCGCGACGCCAAGATGACCGAGATATACGTCGGCATCTCGGAGATACAGCGCAATATTATCGCCGAGCGGTTGATAGAGTAAGTGCACAGCTTTCGTTTGGAAAAGACCTCTCCCCAGACTAACGCCCGTGCCGGCGAACTGCTCACGCCGCACGGCAAAGTGCCTACGCCCGTTTTTCTGCCCGTGGGTAGCCAGGGCGCGGTCAAGACGCTGACCCCGCAGGAGGTCGAAGACATCGGCTTCAAGATGCTGCTATCCAACACCTACCACCTCTACCTGAGGCCGGGGATAGATGTCATCGAGAAGGCGGGTGGTTTACATAACTTTATGGGTTGGGAGGGGGCAATCCTCACCGACAGCGGCGGTTACCAGGTCTTCAGCCTGTCGCCGTTGCGCAAGGTAAGCGACGACGGCGTAACCTTTCGCTCCCACATCGACGGCAGCCAGCACCATATCACCCCGGAGCTGGCCATTCAATATCAGGAAAGCCTCGGCGCCGATATTATCATGGTCCTGGACGAGTGCCCGGCGCACGACGACAGCCCGGCCAAAGTAAAGAAAGCCACGGAGAGGACGCATAAGTGGGCGGAGAGGTGTCTTAAAGCCCAGAAGCGCCCCGACCAGGCGCTCTATGCTATCGTGCAGGGGGGCATGTCCGCCGAGCTGAGACGGGAGTCGGCGCAATACCTGGCGGCTCTGGATTTCCCCGGTTATGCCATCGGCGGCTTGAGCATCGGCGAGCCCAAGAAAACAACCCTGGCCATGCTCGAAGAGACGGTGGCCTGCCTGCCCGAAGACAAGCCGCGCTACCTGATGGGGGTGGGCTCTCCGGAGGATATCGTCGAAGCCGTCGCCAGGGGGGTGGATATCTTCGACAGCGCCCTGCCCACCCGCGTTGCCCGCAACGGCGCCCTCTTTAGCTGGGAGGGGAGGAAGAACATCACTAATGCCGCCTATAAAGAGATGGAGCCGCCCATCGTCGCCGATTGCGGCTGCTACACCTGCCGTAACTTTTCCGCCGCCTATCTCCACCACCTCTTCAACTGCGGCGAGCTTTTAGCCTACCGCCTGGCCACCATTCATAACCTGAGTTTTATCGCTGAACTGGTGGCTAAAATAAGAGGTGCCATCTTGGATGGCACCTTCTCATCGTTTAAAGATAAATTCCTGGCCGCTTATCAGCCCGCTGACGAGCCGACACGGCTGGCTCAGAAGCAGAAGTGGCTTAAACGGCGTAACCTGAGTCAGTAGTTATAGACTCTCTATTCTCCTGCGGCCACCGGGTCAACCCTCACCCCTTTGGAGATAACCCAGGTGATGCCGGCTTCGATATCCTTGTCCACGCCCTCGAGCTCCAGCTCTATCCAGCCTTTACTCTCGGTGGCGTCGGCGCGATGGATATTAGTGGCCAGGTTGAACTGCTGGCCAAGGGTATAGATAATCGGCTCCGAGCTTATCTCCGGGTGATAGGTAAGCATTACCCGCCGTTTAGCCATTTTGCCCCCTTCTATCGGTTTTTCAGCTAAGGCTTATTGCCCGTTCCTTTTCTATTCGCAGGCGCTGCCGCAGGTGCAGACAATGACTTTCCCATCGGGGAAGGTCGTCACCTGGCTGTCAGTGACTTCGCCACCTCTACCGTCACTTACGGTGACGGTGATAAGGTAGTTCCCGTACTCACTGGGCGCCGTCCAGGTGACGGTAGCCCCTGAGCCGGAGATAGCGCCTCTTTCCGCTGACCAGGTGTAGGTCAATTCGTCTCCGTCCGGGTCCGAAGCGACACAGGTAATGGTACCGGTGCCGGCCGGTTTTACTCTGGGACAATCCGTGCTCAGAGACTCAATAACCGGGGGGTTGTTGGGGGCGAGCACGGTGATGGCGAGCTGGCCGGTGACGATATCGTCGCCGTCGCTTACCTCAACGGTTACGGTGTAGGTTCCCAGTTCGTCGGGCGCCGTCCAGCTGATGGTAGCCCCCGATGCGGAGATATCACCGCCGTTCGCCGACCAGGTGTAGCTCAATTCGTCGCCGTCGGGGTCCAGGGCATCGCACTCAATCTGGGCGGTTGCCCCCGGGTTTATCTCGCCTTCGGTGGCCAAAGCCAGGCTGGAGATGACGGGTAGGCCGTTGGTCACACAACCGCCGCCGATAAGCAGGGCGGCAATAGTCACCAGGATTAGACCGGCCAGCCACTTCGACTGACGCGAAACAGGTTTTATCATTTTCTCTCTTCTCCTTTTCGTTTTCTGAACCATGATTGAAAGCTTAAAAAGGGTGCGGGGTACCACAATATTATGATTAAGGCAAAGAACAGAAGGGCAATGTCCATGCCCAGGGCTTGCCATGGGGTCGTGTTGCCAAAAAGGCTTTCAAATATCCCCCAACAGCCACAGCTACCAAATGTCTCACCATGAGTTATCGCCCAGATATTACTAGTCATAAAGCCGGCAGTAAGCGGCAAGCTCAACACGGCGGCGATTCTGGGGTATATGCCCAGGACTAGAACTAACCCCAGGATTACCTCGACCCAGGGGAGAATATTGTTGATGAAAAAGGCTATAGTTGGCCAGAAAGACCCGAAGATGACATCAAAGAATTCGGTCTGCCCTGGAAACGTCCCAAGCTCAGATAACCCCGGCAGCTTACCAATGCCAGCCACCAGCAACATCAGCCCCAGCAGGACGCAGGGGATGACGATGATCAGTATCCATTGCCATCTGCGTTTGAAGTCTGGTCTTTTCATAATGCTCCTTGGGCTGTCAGTGTTTCTTCTTCGTCCCGTTCCGATATGGGGCGGATTTTAACCTTGCCCCACAGCCCTATTTTATCATCTTTAATGATTATAACGCCAGTCAGCCTTTTAATGCTAATGGCTAACTCAATGCCGCGGGGGATGTCATTGGCGCTTTTAATCACATTGCCGATGGCGGTGGCGGCGGCGTCAGCCAGGGCGGTTGATTTAGAGAGCGCTATCACCGCATCCGCCCGACCGTGGCTCAGAGAGTGCCCCACCGTCCCCGAGGAGGTGCAGATGCCGACGGGCGTATCCTTGCCCCTGATTTCCAGCCCGACCTTGCCCGTCAGGGGCGACTCGCCGGCATAAATCCCGATGAGGCGGTCGGTCGAGCTCTGGAGATAAATATCGCCGCCGTTTTCCACGATAATCTCCGGCGATGATTCGAGGAGCTCTTTGCCGACGAACTCGGCGATAGCCCCCGCTACCGCCGCCATGGGGCCTACGCCGACCCTGGTTGCCGCCTCCGCCATCTCAATTACGATGAGCGGGGCGTCGTTGCCGACGGCGAGCGGCTCCAGCGAGGTTAAGAATGCCGGGTGGCGCTCGATATAGCTCTCCAACTGCTGCCGGTACTTCAACACCAGCCGGTGGGCTTTCCGTTTCAGGTCGCTGGACGCGCGGATATATAAATCGGTTTCCTTGACCACGACATTGAAACCGACCAGGCTTTTATCCTTGACCCAGTGGCGGTAGTTTCTAGGTTGATACATGGGCTAGAAGTGTACCTCCATGGCTCGCGGGGGGCAGGCCTTGATGCAGAGCCCGCAAGCCACGCATTTTTCGTTGTAAAAGGCTACCCGCCGGGTTACGGGGTCGAGCTCGAAAGCGCCCGAGGGGCAGATGGTGATGCAGGCGCCGCAGTGGGTGCACCTTTCTTCATTGCGCAGCACGTCCTGGCTGAGCGATTGGATTTTAACTCCGGTTTCGGTAAGGTACCTGACGCCCTTGTCGTACTCGCCCTGTTCCCCGCTGAGTTCCAAGACCAGCAGCCCTTCCTCTTCGGGGGTGACCATGGCTTTCAGTATGTTAAATTCAAGGTCGTAGTCCTTAGCCAGCCGGCAGACTATGGCGCGGTCGACGACACGCTTGGGAAAGTGCAAGACTATTCTCTTGGCAACTGCCATTTTCTTCTCCTTGTGGCGGCTATTCCAGTCGCCGTTCTTTAAGCGGCTTGAATTTTATGCCCGCCTCCACCCCCGGCAGCGGCGCCACCGGTTGGGTGAGCAGGAACTTGCCGCCTTTTATCCATTCCTTGAGCGTTTGGGCAATCTCCACCGCCCGCGAGTAGCTGGAGAGGGAGGCGGTGGGTATCTCCTTGCCCTTGAGCTTTACCTTGCCGCTCTTGAGCTGGGCGTAGCTGACCTCGCCCAGCGTCTCCGACTTCATATTGGGGTAGGCGTCGGCGTAGTCGGTGACGGCGGCGAAAATCTCGGCGTCGGTTACCGTGGTGTAGCCCAGGATTTCCTCGTTGAGTATGGGTATGGGCACGCCCACGCCCACGGTCAGGTTGCAGCCGTAGCCGAGCATGCTGGTGCCTACCAGCCAGCGGGCGCTCATCTGCTTGAGGTCGCCGATGACGGCCAGCGAGCCGGCGCCGCCCCGGGGGACGCCTTTATCGGTGCGGGGCACGTCGGGGTTATGCTGGGTGCCCTGCCAGGCGACGAAGCCGATGCCCCCGCCCAGGAAGATGCGGGTGCCGATGCCGATGGTCTTATAGTAGGGGTCGTTGAGCAGGGGAGAGAGCTGCCCCGAGGTGGAATAATTTATATTGCCCAGGTTAGCCCGCAATACGCCCATGTAGGTATATATTGTCTTGTCCGAGGCGTTGGCGGCTACATTATAGTTCTGGTAGGCGTTCCTGATGTTGAATAACACCGCCTCGTTGAGGTCCTTGATGTTAATCCAGGTTTCCAGCTTTTTGCGGGGGTAGCAGTCGGTGCCGTAGGCGGTGGCTTCCAGCCGTATGTCCTTGCCCGCCACCAGCTCCTCGATGACGTGCCCGCCGCCGTAGTTGAACTCGCCGGGGTATATCTTGTTGCGGGGGTCGTCGTCGGGCAGGGCGTTGGCGCCGATAAACAGGTCAACCGCCGCCAGCCCGGTGTAGGCGGGGACATCGTTGAGGTAGGCTTTGCCGCCGCCGAGCTTTATCTTGGGCTTGGAGTGCCCGATATTAAAATAGGCACCCGAAGAGCACATCGGGCCGAAGGTGCCCGTGGTGACCACGTCCACCTCTTCCGACGCTTTTTTGGCGCCCTTCTCGCGGGCGATATCTATTATCTCCTCGGCGGTAACCACCACCGCTTTGCCCTGTTTTATCTTTTCGTTTATTTCGTCAATGGTTTTAGCCATATTGTACCTCTTTAGATATTAATCTTTGCTCTTTGAGCTGTCAAACTGTCGGCCCGGCGTGTTAAAAAGCAAAAAACCCAAGAAACCTAGTTCTTGGGCCTGGTTGTGTCTCTTTTCAGTTGGGGGTCAAATAGGCATGGTCCCCGAACTGGCGGCACGCCAAGCCCAGGGCATCATCATGCGGAGAGCCCCTATGGTCAAGCTAAGCTGTACCTTACCGTTCGGCACCAGTTTTGCCTCCTTTAAGCTGTTTTAAGAGTAGGGGGATTGTATAGCATTTATGTGGGGTTGTCAATAGGCGTGTATGTTGAAGCCCCCAACTCTATAGGCTATAATTGGGTGTAAAGCGTCTGGAATCCCCAGCAGGAGAAATCTTTGCTCAAAACTCATAGTTGCGGCGAACTGACCAAGAAGAATATCGGTAACGAGGTAACGCTGGCGGGGTGGGTCGACCGCCGCCGCGACCACGGGGGTCTGATATTCATCGACCTGCGCGACAGGGGTGGCATCGTCCAGGTGGTCTTCAACCCGGAGACCTCCAAAGACGCCCACGCAACAGCCAGCGATATACGCAGCGAGTACGTCATCCGGGTCGGCGGCAGGGTCGCCCCGCGGCAGAAGGGGACGGAGAACCCCAAGCTGGCGACGGGCGCAATCGAGGTTATCGCCGACAGCACCGAGATTCTTAATCCGTCCAAGGTGCCGCCGTTCTATATCAACGAAGACGTCGAGGTGGACGAAAACCTGCGCCTGAAATACCGCTACCTCGACCTGCGGCGGGCGGGTATGAAAAAGAACCTGGAGCTGCGCCACCGCACCGTTAAGTTTATCCGCGATTTCCTCGACGACAGGGGTTTTATCGAGATAGAGACGCCGATTCTGACCAAGAGCACCCCGGAGGGAGCGCGCGACTACCTCGTGCCCAGCCGCGTTCACCCCGGTAAGTTTTACGCGTTGCCGCAGTCGCCGCAACAGATGAAGCAGTTGTTGATGGTGGCGGGGGTGGAGAAGTATTTCCAGATTGCCAGGTGCTTCCGCGACGAGGACACGCGCGCCGACCGCCAGCCCGAGTTCACCCAGCTCGACCTGGAGATGAGCTTTGTCGATGAAGAGGATATCCTTTGCCTGATGGAGGAGCTTTTCATCGCCCTGTTGAAGAACATCAGACCCGACATTAAGATTGCCCAGCCCTTTCCCCACCTCAGCTACGCCGAGGCGATGAGGGACTACGGCACGGATAAGCCCGATATCAGGTTCGGGATGAAGTTCCAGGACCTGACCGATGTCTTCGCCCAGACCGAGTTTGGCATATTCCGCAAAGTCGTAGATAGCGGGGGCAAGGTGGTGGGCATTTGCGCCCCCGGCTGTGCCGATTACAGTCGGAAACAGCTCGACGAGCTGAACAAGTTCGTCGTCAGCCTGGGCGGGGGCGGGGTGGTAACGATGGCGTTGGGCGGAACTGCAGGTGAGCTAAAGCTCGACGATGTCAAGTCGGTTGTTACCAAGTTCTTGAGCCTGGAGCAGGTTAAGCAGATAGCACAAATGTTCGGAGCTAAAGCCGGCGACCTGCTACTAATAATTGCCGGTAAGCCCAAGTTAGCGGATAATATTTTGAGCGAGCTGCGGCTGGAGATGGGGCGGAGGCTAAAGCTGGCCGACCCCAAGCTGTTCGGCTTTGCCTTCGTGCGGCACTTCCCCTTGCTCCGCTGGGATGAAGAGGCGGGGCGCTGGGAGGCGGAGCATCACCCCTTTACCTCTCCATGGGAGGAGGATGCCGCTCTTCTGGACAGCGCCCCGGAGAAGGTGCGGGGCAAGCACTACGATATCGTCTGTAACGGCTATGAAATCGGCGGCGGCAGCATCAGGATTCATAAAAGCGACCTGCAGCGTAAGATATTCCGCCTTGCCAGCTACAATGATAAAGAAATCGACGAGCGCTTCGGGCATATGCTGGAGGCTTTTCAGTACGGCGCGCCGCCCCACGGCGGCATCGCCATCGGGCTCGACCGCATCGTCATGCTGCTGGCGGGAGAGGAGACCATCCGGGAGGTTATCGCCTTCCCCAAGAACCAGGCGGCGGTTGACCTGACCTTCGACGCGCCTTCGCCGGTGAGCCAGCAGCAGCTAAAAGAATTGCATTTACGTTTGAGAGAGGAAGAATGAAAGTAACCAGAGAGAAAGAAGAGAATCGCCAGGTATTTCTTAACGTCGAGATGGAGCCCGCCGAGATGAAAGAAGCGTTCGACGAGTCCTATCGCCGGCTGGCTCAGAGAGCCGAGATTCCCGGCTTCCGCAAGGGCAAAGCGCCGCGGGAGGTGCTGGAACGCCACATCGGCAAGGACAGGTTGCTCGAAGACGCCCTGAATAACCTGCTGCCTCAGGCTTATGAGAAGGCGCTCAAAGAACAGGAGCTCGAGCCTATCGCCAGCCCGGCTATCGAGATAACCCAGACCGACCCGGTTATATTCAAGGCTACGGTGTCCTTGAAACCCGTTATCGAACTGGGCGACTACCAGAGCCTTAAGCTCGAGCCGGAGCCGCCGGAGGCAACCGGCGACGAGCTCGATAACCTGATAGAGCAGTTGCGCCGCCAGCACAGCATCTGGGAGCCGGCGGAGCGCGCCGCGGGCTTCGACGACCTGGTAACGCTGGATGTGGACAGCCTGGTGGAGGGAAAGCCCTTTATCAAGCAGGAGGGAGTGCAGTACCAGCTGCTTAAGAACCAGCTCGCCCCCGCCCCCGGTTTTGCCGAGCAGCTGGTGGGGATGGGGGTGGGGGAGGAAAAGGAGTTTAAGCTCTCACTGCCCGCGGACTATGCCCAGGCGGAGCTGGCGGGCAAGGAAGCCGGCTTTAAGGTCAAGATTACCGAGGTCAAGCAGCTTAAGCTGCCCGAATTAAATGACGAATTCGCCGTCGCGGTTAACCCCGAATTCAAGAGCTTCGACGGGCTTAAACAAAGAATTACGGAAAACCTGAAACTGATGGCGGAAGATAGAGCCCGGAGGGAGTTCGAGGAGAAGGTGGTGGACGCTACCGTCGACCTCAGCCAGGTGGAGTTTCCGCCGGTTCTGGTGGAGATGGAGATAGACCGCACCCTGGAGCAGCAGGCAAGGCAGTTGCAAGCCAGCAACATGGGGATGGAGGAATACCTGAGCCGAATCGGCAAAACCGGAGAGGAGTTGCGCGAAGAGCTTCGCCCCGCCGCCACCAAGAGGGTTTTCCGCTCGCTGGTGCTGGGCCAGATTACCGAGGCGGAGAAGGTGGAGGTTAAGGGCGACGAGATAGAAGCCGAGCTGGATAGGATGATTGAGGGCGCCGGCGAGAAGAAGGGCGAGGCCAAGAAGCAGCTCGATAACCCGCAGGTGCGCAGTTCGCTGGAGCAGATACTGGCTACCCGCAAGACGGTGCAGCGGCTGGTGGAAATAGCCGGAGGTCCCAAGCGTGCCGTCAAAAAGGCCGGAGGTTCCAAGCGTGCCGTCAAAAAGTAATACCAGCGTGGCCAATAGCGTTTGCCGCCTGTGCCAGAGCTGTTGCGGGATAAAGGCCCATGTAGAAAACGGCAAGCTGATCAGGGTCGGCGCTATGAAGGAGCACCCTATCCACCGGCTTTGCGTCAAGGCTACGGCCATACCCGACTGGATATACTCCCCCCGCCGCGTTATTCATCCCCTGAAAAAGGTAAACGGGGAGTGGCAGGAGACTTCTTGGGACGACGCCCTGGGCATTATCGCCGAAAAATTGGGCGAGCTAAAAGCCGAATACGGGGCTAAGTCGCTGGTGGTGCACCTGGGCGAGCCGCTGGTGGGCACCGAGGTGCCGCGGATTGCCTCCAGGTTTTGCAGCCTCTTCGGGAC